>DASRGM010000237.1:0-5834 GCA_035651035.1 Terriglobales bacterium | reverse complement strand
CAGCGTCCGCCGCACCTCCAGCGGTAACTTCGAACTGCAGGTGCATATTGCCGACGCCGCGCATTACGTGCGCGAAGGCTCCGCCATCGACCTGGAGGCTCGATTGCGCGGTACCTCGGTTTACTTTCCCGATCGCGCCGTGCCCATGCTGCCCATCGAGCTTTCGACCGACCTGTGCAGCCTGCGTCCGCAGGTCGATCGCATGGTGCTCTCGTGCGTCATGGAGATCGACCCCCAGGGCGAAATTCTGGGCTACAGGCTGAACGAAGGCGTCATTCGCTCCGCCGAGCGCATGACCTACACCAATGTCAACCTCATCCTCGAAGGCGACCGCGGCTTGCGCGAGCGCTATCACAGCTTGGTCGACATCTTCGAGTTAATGCGAGAGCTGGCAATGGTGCTGACCCGCAAGCGCGTGCGCCGTGGCTCCATCGATTTCGACCTGCCGGAGCCGGTGATCGAGTTCGACGAGTTCGGTCTGATGCGCAGCATCACGCGTTCAGAACGCAATATTGCCAATCGCATCATCGAGGAGTTCATGCTGGCGGCCAATGAATGCGTCGCCGGTTATCTCGAGCGCAAGGGCGTTCCTTCGCTGTACCGCATCCATGAGAAGCCCGATCCGAAGCGAGTGATGGAGTTCGAGACCATCGCGGCGAAGTTCGGCTACTCGCTGGGTGTGGGAGCGCTGCCGGTAAAACGCGTGCAGTTCAAGGGGGAGCGCCGCGAGCGCTACGGCACAGGACGCGCGGCCAAGACCATCGAGATCCCCGAAGACATTCACATCACGCCGCGCATGTATCAGAAGCTGACGCAGAAGATTGCAGGCAAGCCGGAGGAGCGCATCGTGTCGTACCTGATGTTGCGCTCGCTGAAACAGGCGCGCTACTCGGAGAAGAATGAAGGCCACTTCGCGCTGGCTGCGCCGACCTACACACACTTCACCTCGCCCATCCGCCGCTATCCCGACCTGATCGTGCACCGCATTCTGAAAGAGGTTTTGCGCGAGTCGGCCGAGCGCGAAGAGCACGGCGTGGGTGTGGGAGTCGGAGAAACCGCGCGAGTAGGTGAAGTGCAATCACCCTGGTCGAAACGAACTTCAGGAAAGGGATCGCCGCAGGAAACCGCTCAGTCAGCCCACACAGAACGAGTTTCTGCGATAGCTCAGCCCGAAGGGCGGCACAAACGTAGCTCCGGGCGTGAGCCCAGGGTTGACGACCTCCATCGGTCCCGAGTCGCGCCAGCGACGGCACAAGCGCCCATTCCCGAAGACGAGCTTCACGATATCGCCGCCGAGTCCAGCCAGTCGGAGCGCCGCGCCGACGAGGCTGAGCGCGAGCTGATGGAGTGGAAGAAGATGAAGTTCATGGAGCAGCGGCTAGGCGACGAGTTCGACGGCTTGATCGTGAGCGTCACGAAGTTCGGCATGTTCGTGGAGCTCAACGATATGTTCATCGAAGGTCTCGTCCCGCTGGGCTCGCTCACCGACGACCGCTACGTGTACCACGAGAACACAAGGCAGATCATTGGCCAGCGGAGCCGCAAGACCTACTCGCTGGGTGACGCCATCCGCGTCCTTGTGGATCGACTCGACCGCACGCAGCACCGCATCCAGTTTGCGGTGGTCGAGGAGGAGCGGCCGTCACGCGCCAGGCAAAAGGGCCGTCCGCCACGGAAGCACTGAGGCACGGAACCAGCGCGAAGCCACCACCCTGCTTCCCATGCTCGGCAGACGGATAGTGTTCTGGAGTTGCGTGAAGTGGTGCGGGGTTCAGCCGTGCCGTTAAGGTGCCACGATGGAAGGTGGTCCTCCACAGCCATTTGCGGCATGCCTGAAGGCGTGTCCTTTCAATGCAACTTTAGGACACCGCCGACGAAGAGAAGGCTCGGCGTGGATCCCGAAGTAAAATGGTCGATATGCGCAGGGTCTCTGTCTACCTCTTAGCCCTCGGCCTCATGGCCTCCGCTGGCGCCGCGCAAGCACCCCAGGCCTCGGCGGCCGCTCCGTCCAACTGGCCAACGGCGCAGTTCGCCGCCTCCAAAGATCCAAGCGTGCACAAGGCCTATGACGTCCTCAACCAGATGCTGCGCACTCTCGGCGGCGACGCCTGGCTGAACGTGCAAACCATGACCAGCGAAGGCCGTGCCTACAGCTTTTATCACGGCCAGCCCAACAGCCTCAGCATCCTATTCTGGCGCTTCTGGGAGTGGCCCGACAAAGAGCGCCTCGAAGTTGGGAAGAAGCGAGACATTGTCGAGTTGCTGGTCGGCGACAAAGGCTACGAGATCACCTACAAAGGTACGTCGACCCAGGACCCGAAGGACCTGGAGCAATCTCTGCGCCGCCGCGAGCACTCGCTGGAGTGGGTGGTCCGCAAATGGCTGCCGTCGCAGGGCGCCACCATCCTGTATAGCGGCACGGCGATGGTGGAGCGCAACCTGGCCGATCAGGTCACCGTGCTGAACGCGGATAACGACAGCGTCACCCTCTCCATCGACGGCACGACCCACCTGCCGGTGAAGGTGAGCTACAGCTGGCGTGATCCGGTGGACCGGCAATTCGATGAAGGGGCGGTGGTCTATAGCAACTACAAACCGGTGCAGGGTGTCCAGACGCCGTACAGCATCGTGCAATACCGGAATGGCGAGATGAGCGGGCAGCGCTTCATTACCGCGGCAAGTTATAACGTGGCGCTTTCGCCCACGCTGTTCGAACCTAAAGGCATCACCTACAATCCGGAAAAGCAGAACGGAGCGAAGTAGCCGGGGGCCGATCACATCCATTCTTGACCCAGCCATTTACAATGCCTGCGGCTCGCTAATCGCCGGAGACCCACCCCCATGGCTACTGCCGCTGCGGAAGTTGAAACCAAGTCGCTGCCTGCGAATGCCTATACGCCGCTGAAAGAGGGCGAGACGTACAACCCGCTGGTGCCCACCACATCCAGCGCGCCTGAGGTCACGCTGCGTGCGATCTTCTGGGGCACGCTGCTGTGCGTCGTCTTCAGCGTGGCGTCGGCGTACTCGGCGCTGAAGGTCGGCCAGGGCATGGAGGCGGCGATTCCCATCTCCATCCTCGCCATCGGACTGGCGCGCCTCTACCGCCGCCGCTCCACCGTGCTGGAGAACGTCATTCTCACCGGCATCGGCGCGGCCTCGGGCAGCGTGGTGGCGGGCGCGGTGTTCACCATTCCTGCGCTCTACATCCTGCACCTCGACCCGCATCCCGTGCAGACCATCTTCATCTGCCTCGCGGGCGGCTGTCTCGGCTTGCTGTTCCTCATCCCGCTGCGCCGCTACTTCGTGGCCGAGCAGCATGGCAAGCTGCCGTTCCCCGAAGCCACCGCCATCACTGAAGTCCTGGTCACCGGCGAGAAGGGCGGCTCGCAGGCCAAGCTGTTGTTGCAGGCCACCTGCGTCGCCGCGGTATACGACTTCTTCGTTACCACCTTTCACGTGTGGAAGGAGTACCTGAACTTCCAGTTCGTGCCCATGATGAAGTCGCTGGCCGACCAAAATCGCATGGTGTTCAACTTCGATGCCATCGGCTTCATCCTCGGCCTGGGCTACGTGATGGGGCTGCGCATCGCGCTCATCTTCTGCGCCGGCGGCGTGCTGGTGAACTTCGTCCTCGTGCCGCTGACCTGGTTCGTCGGCAGCCACATGGGCAACGTGACGGTCGGCCCCGCCACCATCCCCATCTCGCACATGACGGCCGCGGAGATCTATCGCTATTACGTGCGCTACATCGGCGTGGGCGCGATCGCCGCGGCTGGACTGGTCGGGATCATCAAGTCCCTGCGCGTCGTCGTAGGCTCGTTCGGCATCGCGCTGCACGCCTTCCGTCACGGTGAGGCGCCGCACATGGAGCGCACCGACCGCGACATTCCCATCATCGCGATACTGCTGGGCGTGATCGTCAGCTCGATTGCGGTGGCGGTGTTTTACGGCCAACTGCACGTTGGCTGGACGATCGTGATTGTCGGACTCGCGCTGACGCTGCTGTTCTCGTTCTTCTTCACCACGGTAGCGGCGAACGCGATTGCCGCGACGGCCAACAATCCCGCCTCTGGCATGACGCTGCTGACCGTAATTATCTCGGCGGTGGTGCTGCTGAAGTTCGGCCTCTCTGGCGCGACCGGCATGTTCTTTGCCATGGCGCTCGCCGCGATGGTGTGCGTGGCGCTGTGCGTCTCCGGCCAGTTCATCACCGACCTGAAGGCGGGCTACTGGATCGGCTCGACGCCGGCGGCGCAGGAGAAGGTGAAGTTCATCGGCGTAGCCGCCGCGGCCATTACCGCCGGGCTGACGATTGTGTTGCTGGCCAAGGCCTTCCAGTTCGGCGAAGCTGCGCCCGGCGACCTGCGCCAGGTGCTGGTGGCGCCGCAAGCCTCGGCGATGAAGGCCATCGTCGAGGGCTTTATGAGCGGGCAGCCCGCGCCCTATGTGCTGTTCGGTATCGGCGCGCTTATTACCGTGGTGCTGGAGATGCTGAAGGTCTCGTCGATGGTCTTCGCACTGGGCATCTACCTGCCGCTGCAGCTAACAACTCCGATTCTGGCGGGCGGTTTCTTGTCGCACTTCGTCAACAAGCGCGCGGAGAAAACGGGCGGCGAACGTGGTCGCAGCATCACGGAGCGCGGGGTGATCGTCGCCGGGGGCCTGATGGCGGGCGGCGCGCTGGGCGGGGTGTTTGGCGCGGGTTTGCGCCTGCTGCCCAGCTACAAGGAAGAGATGATCCAGACGCCGTTCTATACAAACGAGCCGATCTCGCAGACGGTCTCAGCGATCTTCTTCATCGCGCTGTGCGTGTATGTGTGGATCAGCTCCGTGAAAGGGAAGGAGGCGTCGTAGTTTCGCTTTGCGTTTGGTCGCGCTTTGAAAAGGCACGGCTTCAGCCGTGCCGTCACGATCGATCTCGATTTATCACATGCCATCCTGTTATGAGCGATGTTTTTGAAACCATGTCGGTGCCGCCGATGCCTCGCTATGGCATTTTGAAAGGACCGAATAGCCTGCGCGCGGGCTGGCGGCTGCTCATCTTTGTCGCCATCCTCGTTCCGCTCAGTTACGGTGTGAGTCGCAGCGTCGATGCTCTGCTCCGCCCCATGCATGCGGATCACTCGACGCCACTAGACGAGATCCTTTCGCTGGACTGGCTTGTTCTTCCTCTGCTGATCGCAACCTGGATTATGGGGCGAATTGAACGCCGCACCCTCGCCGATTACGGCTTGCCATGGCGGCGAGCCTTTGGCCGGCAATTCTGGCAGGGAGCCGGTTTCAGCTTCGCTTCATTTACGGTTCTGCTGTTAGTGATGCGCCTGGCCGGCGTTTTCTCTTTCGGTGTATTTGCGTTGCACGGGTTCGATGTATGGAAGTACGCTGCCGCGTGGGGTGTTCTGGGATTCCTGGGCGCGTTGCTTGAGGACTTCTTCTATCGCGGATACCTGCTGTTCACGCTGACGACGGGGATCCGCTTCTGGCCGGCCGCAGTGGTTACATCCTTGCTCATGGGTGGAACCCACTATTTCAATCCCGGCGGTCACGGACTGGGGCCGGTGTCTGCAACCATGTATTGCCTGGTGACCGTTCTGGTTTTGCGCAGGACCGGAGACCTGTGGATGCCGCTGGGAATCCACTCGGCATGGGCTTGGGGTGAGATTTACTTCTACGGCGTGCCAGACAGCGGTTACCGCGCCAACGGCCATCTGTTGAACGCCACCTTTCACGGCCACCCACTGCTGACCGGCGGTGGGTTTGGTCCGGAGGCTAGCATCTTCACCCTGCTCATGCTGGCAATTTGGGGCGTGATTTTCTCCTTTTGGCTGCGTGAA
>DASRGM010000236.1:0-10987 GCA_035651035.1 Terriglobales bacterium | reverse complement strand
CTGGGGATCATGATTCCCGGCATGGGTGCGGTCGCGACCACATTTGTCGCGGGCGTGGAAGCTGTGCGCAAGGGGATCTCGGCCCCTATCGGCTCACTGACGCAGATGGGGACGGTCCGCCTCGGCAAGCGCACCGAAGGGCGGTCGCCCAAGATCAAAGATTTCGTCCCGCTGGCCGCGCTCGATGACCTGGTCTTTACCGGCTGGGACATATTCGAGGACGACATGTATTCGGCGGCGGGCAAGGCCGGCGTGCTCGACCGGTCGCTGCTGGAGCAGGTGAAGCCATTCCTGTCGTCCATCAAGCCGCGCACGGCGGTCTTCGATAAGAATTACGTGAAGAAGCTCGACGGCCCGAACGTGAAGAAGGGCAAGAACAAGATGGAACTGGCCGAGCAGGTGCGCGAGGACATCCGCGAGTTCAAGCAGTCGAGCGGGGCCGAGCGGCTGGTGATGATCTGGTGCGGCTCGACGGAGACGTTCATCGAGCATGGTGCGGCGCACAAGAGCGTCGACGCGCTGGAGAAGGCGATGCACGCCAACGATGAGAGCATCGCGCCCTCGATGGTGTACGCGTACGCGGCGCTGAAGGAAGGAGTGCCTTTCGCCAACGGCGCACCGAACCTGACGGTCGATGTGCGCGCCATGCACGAGCTCTCGAAGCAGATGCAGGCGCCCATCTGCGGCAAGGATTACAAGACCGGCCAGACGCTGATCAAGACCATTCTTGCGCCCGGCTTCAAGGCGCGCATGATTGGCCTGAACGGCTGGTTCTCGACCAACATCCTCGGCAACCGCGACGGCGAGGTGCTGGACGATCCCGGGTCGTTCAAGACCAAGGAAGAATCGAAGCTGTCGGTGCTGGAGCACATCCTGCAGCCCGAACTCTATCCCGAGCTCTACGGCAACATCTGCCACAAAGTCCGCATTAACTATTACCCGCCGCGCGGCGACAACAAAGAGGGCTGGGACAACATCGACATCTTCGGCTGGCTGGGCTATCCGATGCAGATCAAGGTGGACTTCCTTTGTCGCGACTCGATCCTGGCGGCGCCCATCGTACTTGATCTTGTTCTATTGCTCGACCTGGCAAAGCGGTCGTCGGCGCTGCGCGGCATCGGTATTCAGGAGTGGCTGAGCTTTTACTTCAAGTCGCCGATGACCGCTGAAGGGCTCTATCCCGAGCACGACCTGTTTATCCAGTCGATGAAGCTGAAGAACACGCTGCGGCACCTGAAGGGCGAAGAGATGATCACGCACCTGGGACTGGAGTATTACGACTGAGCAGTGGTCAATGGCCAGTTACAGTTGGGACAGGGCCTCGCGGGCGGCTGCGATGGTGTCGTCGATGTCGCCGTCGGAATGCGCGACGCTGAGGAAGGCCGCCTCAAATTGCGAGGGCGGCAGCCAGACGCCAGCATCCATCAGCGCGCGGTGAAATTCTCCGAACTTCGCCGTGTCGCAGTTAGCGGCGCTCTGCCAATCCTTGACCGGGCGATCGGTGAAGAAAAAAGTGAACATGGAGCCGACCCGGTTGGCCGTCATGGCAACCCCGGCTTCTTTTGCGGCTTGCAGAATGCCGGCCACCAGCTTGCCTGACATCTGATCGAGCCGGCGATAGAACTCCTGCCGATTGTTCTTCAGCTGGCACAAAGTCGCGATGCCGGCGACCATCGCCAGGGGATTGCCGCTGAGTGTTCCCGCCTGATAGACCGGTCCAATCGGAGCGATCATGTCCATCAGCTTGGCGGGGCCGCCATAGGCGCCCACGGGCAGTCCACCGCCGATAATCTTGCCGAGTGTCGTGAGGTCGGGCTTCACGTTGTACAGTTCCGAGGCGCCGCCGAAGGCGAGGCGAAATCCGGTCATCACTTCATCAAAGATGAGCAGCGCGCCGTCGCGCTCGGTGACGATTCGCAGCGCCTGCAAGTAGCCGGGCGTGGGAAGCACGCATCCCATGTTGCCGACGACCGGCTCGACGATCACGCAGGCGATCTTGCCCGGAAACTTCTCGAACGCAGCCTGGACGGCGCTGACGTCGTTGTAGGGCAGCGCCAGGGTGAACTCGACGAACTCTTCAGGAACGCCGGCCGAGCCGGGAATGCCGAGCGTCGCCACGCCGGAGCCGGCCTTCACCAGCAGCGCGTCGCTGTGGCCGTGGTAGCAGCCTTCAAACTTGACGATGAACTTGCGTCCGGTGGCGGCGCGGGCCAGCCGGATGGCGGACATCGTAGCTTCGGTGCCCGAGCTGACGAAGCGCACCTTCTCGATTGCGGGGAAGGCCTCGATGACCAGGGCGGCGAGGTCGGCCTCAGAGGGCGTGGAGGCGCCGAAGCTGGTACCGTTGCGCGCGGCCTGGATGATGGCTTCGATGACTTCCGGATCAGCGTGCCCGAGGATCAAGGGGCCCCACGAGCCGACATAATCGATGTAGCGGTTGCCATCGGCGTCCCACACCTGCGAGCCCTCGCCGCGAACGAGAAACGGCGGGTCGCTGCCGACCGCACGGAAGGCGCGGACTGGGGAGTTCACTCCGCCGGGGATGAGCTGCTCGGCCCGCCGGTTCAGGGCGCGAGATTGGTCGAGGGTGCGGGCCATGGTCGCTCTTCGCTGTTCGCTCTTCGCCATTCGCCAGAAGAGCCCACAGCAAAAGGGAAAAGAGGAGTTTATCAGGCGGGCGCGGTGACGCTTGCATCCGTCGGCAGGTGAGCTGGCCGGGCGTGCCCTGGAACGCGCTTACAATCGTGCGGCGCGCGCGTCGAACCTACAGCCACGGAGCCTGCGAGTCCCCGATTTTCCGGAGCGTTCCTGGCGAAGCCGGCATCGAACTGGAGTAGAATAAAGGGATTCCACGAGGATGGTCCCATCATCGGCGACTCACACATGTCTAAAGTCACGAAGCTCACCGTCATCGTTCTATCGTTTCTCATTGCCTCATTTGTCGCGATCGGCCAGTTAGGGGTTCGGGCCGCCGACAACACCAATGACGACAGCTCCTATCGCCAGCTGGCCGTCTATAGCGAGGTGCTGTCGCGCATTCGCACCGAGTACGTGGAAGAGCCGAACATCTCGGCGGTGACCAACGGCGCGCTGCACGGGCTGCTGGAGTCGCTGGACGCCAACTCGAGCTATCTGGATCCGACCGAGTTCAAAGAGTACAAAGCGCGTAAGGAAGGCAAGGCGGGGATCGGGGCGGCGGTATCGAAGCGTTACGGCTATGCGGCGGTGATCTCGGTGATTCCTGAGGGACCGGCTGACAAGGCGGAGATTGCCAGCGGCGACATTATCGAGGCGATTGAGGGCAAGTCGACGCGCGACATGTCGCTGGCCGAAATCGACGGCCGGCTGACGGGCGCTCCGGGATCGGTGGTCAACGTTTCGGTGGTGCGTCCGCGGCGGGCGCAGCCGGTGAAGTCGGCGATCACGCTGGCCATCGTGGCCGATCCGCCGGTGAGCGACAAGGTGATGCCCGAGGGCATCGGTTACATCAAGATCGATGACTTCCCCAAAGGCCGCTCGCAGGAAATCGCCAACAAGCTGAAGACGCTGCAAAAAGAGGGCGCCAAGAAGGTCATCCTCGACCTGCGCAACTCCGGCGATGGGTCGGAGGAAGAAGGTATTGCGACCGCCAACCTCTTCCTGAACCACGGGACGATTACTTACCTGCAGGGCCAGAAATATCCCAAGCAGACCTTCAACGCCGATCCGCAGAAGGCGGTTGCGGCCAACATTCCGCTGGTGGTCCTGGTGAATCGCGGAACGGCGGGCCCAGCCGAGATCGTGGCGGCGGCCATCATGGAAAACGCGCGCGGCGACGTGCTGGGGGACAAGACCTTTGGCTCGGGCTCGATCCAGAAGGTCATCGACATGCCCGATGGCGCGGCGCTGATGCTCTCGGTGGCGAAGTACTACTCGCCCTCCGGCAAGGCGCTGCAGGACACGGCAGTGACACCGAACATTCTGGTGGCCGACAACAGCGACGACTTCATCGCGCCTGACGAGGATGAAAACGCCGATGACCAGGCGCAGGAAGAGCGCCAGAAGGCAAACCAGCCCGACGATCAGCTGAATAAAGCGATCGAGGTGCTGAAGACGCAGGCGACGAAGGGCTAGTTCTTCGCACGTCGCGACCGGTACTATTCACCACATAGGCACAGAGGGCACCGAGTTCTCTGTGCTTTCGTTTTTGGAGGAGAGTCATCCATGAAACGTGTCACGGGTCTCGGCGGCATCTTCTTCAAGGCGCGCGATCCCAAAGCGCTCTACGAGTGGTATCGCAAGCATCTGGGCGTGGAGAGCGCCGCGGACGGCTCAGGAGCGATGTGGCGCGATGCCGATCATCCCGAGGTCCCCGGCTGCAACATTTTCGCGATTTTTCCCGACACCACGAAGTACCTCGGCTCCGGCCCATCGCCGTTCATGATCAACTTTCGCGTAGATGACTTGACTGAGTTGGTGAAGGCGCTGCGCGAAGAGGGCGTGCAGGTGGAGGACAAGATAGAAGAGGCCGACTACGGCAAGTTCGGCTGGATCACCGATCCGGAGGGCAACCGCATTGAGCTTTGGGAGCCGCCAAAAGCGTAGCTGCCTGCAATAATACCGATGATTCGTTAATGGACAGCACTCCCGACTCTTACGACGGCCGGAAACTCAGAGTGCGTGATGTCCTTCAACTTGAGCACAATCGCGGTTCTGAAATCAGAGCCGTTCCTGTAATTGTTCACATAAAGCTTCGTCGAGTCGCCGTCCCAATATCCAAAAGCGGTCACAAATGTGATCTTGTACTTACCTGACGCGCAGTTCAGAATCTTCTGCTTAACCTCGTACAGGCCAGGCTTAAGCGGGACCGGGTGTGGCCCTGTCGTCACAGAGAAGCCTCCGCATTGTTGGCTCTCATAGAGGGAAGCTGGAGGTTTTTCTCGCTGAAGACTCAACCCGACCGTCTGAAACTTAGGATTCCCGGCGAACTGTACGCGGCAAATTACGGTTTCGCCCTGCTTGTGCTTTCCACCGCAGCTGTCTGGCTTGTGCAGCAAGCGGGCAAGCAAAGTAGCCACATCAACGATTGGCGCGGCAGTCGAGGGGCCCGGCTTGATCCCAGTTACGTGAGGGAAAATGCTCGTGTCAGGCGGCGGCGTTTTGACGATCTGGGGTATCGCCGCTGAGCCCGCGGTTTCGTTGGCTTTATTGATGCTTGCATTCGCGGCCGAATCGTTTTCGACGATGATCCTGACCTCGCCCGGATTCCCGTATATCTGTTGATCGTGAGCAGTTCTGGCGATAACCACAGAGAGGACGTAGGTTCCGGGGACGCAGTCGCCCACCACACCGCTGACCGCGTAGGTACGCGGTCCGGCTTTGTGTGCGTCGGTAAGCGCGAAGTTAATGTAGCTTCCGTGCTGCCGCGGCTTGTTCTCGTTGGGCAGATTGAACTGCACCTGCAAATCGATAAAGTCCACACTCTTCGCAAATGTGACATAGCAGGTAACGAGGTCACCCGGCCGATGTACCCCGCCGCAGTCGTGTGATCCGGCCTGCATGGCTGCCGGGCGAACTTGCCGCGCGCTCGCCGCGATGGACCATAGAGCCAGAACGAGGAGAAGGACTGCGAGCCTTCTACTCCCATCACTTTTCATATTGGATGGGGCGAATTACAGGTTGCCCGCGCCGCCCTCGCCTGAGGACGCTACCGGGGCTGACTGCGTTTGCGGGTGTTGCTCGGCGTAGCTGTTTACCAGGTCCTTCAACTCCTTGCTGGGTTTGAAGAACGGTATTTTTTTGGCAGGCACTTCGACGCGGTCGCCGGTCTTGGGATTGCGGCCCACGCGCGGTTTGCGTTGCCGCGTGCGAAAGCTGCCGAAGCCGCGAATCTCGATCTTGTCGCCGGCCCGCAGGGAACGGACTACGCTCTCAAAAATCGTCTCGACGATGACCTCACTGTCTTTGCGCGTGAGCTCGGTCAAGCGGGAAACTTCATCGATCAAGTCTGCCTTGGTCATCTCGCACGCCCCCGTCAGGCACCACACATCCAACCAGCGCAACTGCCCACAAGCGATGGCAACAACCAGCTTACCGCACAACGGATACTCTCAAATTGCTACTGTATTGGCAAGTACAACTTAGAGACGGGTTTGCCGTCGGACGTGCCTTCACCCGGAGCGTCGTAGGGGCAGCGCACTTGTTCTCAATGGAAGATCGAAGCGAAGAACGATCCCAGCTTGGCGAAAAAGCCGTGTGACGGCTGCTTGCGGGCCACTTCGGTATTTTGCTTAGCGGCGTGCTTCTTCGGCTTGGAGGCGGGTGGCAGCACGGCTGGCTCGAGTTGGAAGACTTGGTTGTGCTCCAGCCGCAGCATGGCGACGTTAGGGCCGAGGTCGCGCAAAGGTTCGCTGCCGTGGAAGATGAAAGGCGCTTCCATCGCCAGGTGCTGGTCCGGCGGAGCCGGGCGCGCGGCCGTGGTGGCCGGCGCTTCCGCAGGCTTCGGCGGTGGCGGAGCGGGCGGCCGCGCCTGCGCTACCTGGACCGGTACGGAGGTTGGGCAGCCGCAGTTCTGCCGTGAAGGGACAGCGTCGTTCAGATGCCCGCCCTGGAAGACGACGGCCTCATCCGGCTTCACCTGGTAGGTGGCGTCCCCCATGGTCTCCGAAATAGTGATTGCGGCAACGTTCCATGGCAGCGACTGCACGCAGGTGTCGCCCTGCGGCGTGACGCGCACCGCGACGTGCACGGTGCCTGGGCCGGGCATGACCAGGCGCAGGTCGGGCGTCAGCAGCGTGTCGGCCTCGGTGCCCAGCGGATAATTCAGCTCCAGATTGCCGGTATTCAGGCTGAACAGCAGTTCGCGCCCGGTTTTGGAAGTGGTGACCGCGAGCTTCGTGCCTTGGCAGACCAGCAGGCTTCCTCCGCGCTCCAGCTTCAGCGTGGCGGCCTGCGCTCCCGCCTGGATGGACGAGCCGCTTAATACGGTAGTGCCGGAGCCGGCCAGAATGACCGACCCTTTCACGCTGGCGTCAGTGGCGTAAAGCTCGCCGATGGACTGTTGTGCCGAAGCCGAAATGGGCAGTGCGGATGCGAGCAGAGCTATCGGGACGACAAGACGATGGAGAGGCAACGACATCACAAATAGGGGGGCTCACTTGACGATAACACCGAAACAAGGGCCCTAACAATGACGTGCAGGGCCGGATAGCGGGGTCAGTGTTGAATTCGGGCGGTGAAAGGGCATGGCTTCAGCCGTGCCGAAAGGGACGACGATGGACCAGGGCGTTAGCCCCGGTTGCCGCGGCTAGAGCCGCCGTCCATGCCAATGGTTTCGCCGGACTGAAGTCCGGCTCTTCCACGGCTACAAAATTCATACTGCATTACTGCCGGGACCGCACGATAACGCGGGTTGGATACAGCTTGCGTTTATGCGAAACTCTGTCGGGCACGATCAAGGGGTGTTGGGAATGGCAGCAACAAAGGTGCAAGTATCGGCGAGGGAGGAAGAGCACCTCAGCAAAGCGACAATTCTGGGAATGATCGCGATGGGCGTCGCGGTCATGGTGGTAGCTAACGATTTCACTGCGTTATCGGTGGCGCTGCCTGCCATGGAGCGCGACCTGCACACCGACGTCACGACGGTACAGTGGGTCATCAACGGCTACGCCATGGTATTCGGCGTGTTGATCGTGACCGGTGGGCGCCTTGCCGACATGTTCGGGCGGCGGCGGGCTTTCATCGCCGGGGCGAGCATTTTCGCAGGGTTCTCGGTTATAGGGGGATTCGCTACGAGCGCCTGGTTGCTGCTGGCCAGCCGCTTTCTGATGGGCATCGGCGGCGCCGTAATGTGGCCTGCCATTCTGGGCATGACCTATGGACTGTTGCCGCGCGAGAAGGCGGGATTGGCGGGCGGCGTCATCCTGGGCGCTGCCGGATTCGGCAACGCGGTTGGCCCGCTGCTGGGCGGGCTGCTGACCGACACGGTCGGATGGCGCTGGATCTTTTTCGCCAACCTGCCGGTGGCCGCGGCGGCGGTCATCATCACCCTGCTGGTGGTGCGGCCCGATACACCGGTGACGAAGGGTGGACGAATCGACTACTCCGGCACGGCTGCGCTTTCGACCGGAATTCTGGCGCTGCTGCTGGCGCTCGATTGGGCGCTCGATGTCGGGTGGACGGCGCCAAGGATCATCGCGCTGTTCGTGGTTGCCGCCGTCGCTCTTTCGGCATTCCTTCTGATCGAGCGCCGTGCCGGCGAGAGCGCGCTGATTCCCGGCAGCGTGATGCAGAACCGGCGATTCCTTGCGGCGGGGATCACGACCTTGCTGGCATCGGCCATCTTCTTTGCCGCGCTGCTCTATTTGCCGCAGTTCATGTCGAAGCAGCTGGGGTTCACGGCCATCGGCTCGGGCGCCGGGCTGCTGCCCATGATGGGCACGTTCATGGTCACATCGTTCGTTGCGGGACGCTTGTACCAGCTCCTGGGGCCGAAGCTCATCGTGACACTGGGCGCGCTGCTGCTGGGCGCAGGGATGATTTTGCTGTCGACCATCTCCGCCGGCACGACCTACGACCAGCTCATTCTCGGGATGGTGGTGCTTGGCGTGGGCGTCGGGCTCTTCTATTCTTCGATCACCACGGCGGCGATTACCGCTCTCGATCCATCGCAGGCCAGCCTGGCCGGGGCAATTGTTTACATGTTCCAGATTGCGGGTGGATCGATCGGCGTGGGCTTCAATACCGCGATCGTGGTTTCGGCCTCCGCGCTAACGGTTGGAATTCACACCGCATTTTTTGTGGATGGGTTGCTGGCCGTCTGCAGCGCTGTAGTGGCTCTTATGTTCGTTGGCGGCACGGTGGAGCTGGAACAGTTACGCGAGCTGCGCCACCATCACCGCGCACACGCATAAGTCGGCGTGTCGCTGGGCTGGGATGAGATTCAGTGCTATCCCAGGCTCTCGCCTGCACCGAAATGTGCGCGAAAAGATCGCCGCTTGATTATTCAGGTTCATCGTAGGAAGGTTTATCTCGTAGGGAACTCGCGTTGAGCAATGGAGGCGCGGGGCGGAATCGAACTTGAGCCGATTTGCGGGCGTGAGCGAAACGGGAGCCCGCGGGCGAAATCCCGAGCCACACAGCGAGGGACCTCATTGCCAGCCAGCGGAGAATCCAGCAATGGAGGCGCGGGGCGGAATCGAACCGCCGATAGAGGTTTTGCAGACCTCGGCCTTACCACTTGGCGACCGCGCCGCCTATCCGCCTCAGCAAGCTCAAAACCAACGCTTACTGCGGCCCGGGCTGACGAAAAACCCTCGCCAGATGTGCGAAAGCGGCAGGTTTATGGAGCGGGAGACGGGATTTGAACCCGCGACTTCGACCTTGGCAAGGTCGCACTCTACCACTGAGTTACTCCCGCTCGGCAGAGCATGATTATAACGAATGCAGGAATTGTGGGGCAAATGCGGCAGTTGGCGGACACAGCACCACGGAGAGTCCCTCACGGGACTGGGAATTCTTTTTGCTGGGCAAACCCCACCCAGGACTTCGTCCCGGGCTAAGCTGAGTCGTCTCGCGGGGCTGGACGTGGCCTATCCACTGCGACGTCCGACGGCTCTTCGATGATGCTTGCCAGCGCCGCGAGCACGATCGCGTCCTGCGATGGCTCGACTGTGCGCAGGTCCAGCCGCACGCGGCCGTCCTCTACGCGAGCGATGATCGGCGTCTCGTATCGTCGCAGGCGGTTCATGAGTTCGTCGGGCGAAAGCTTCGCGCAATGCACAGCAACCGACCGCGAAGGCAACGTCGCTCCCGGCGCCGCGCCGCCGCCCAGCACCGAGCGTGACTCGACCACCTCAACTTCCAGATCGGGTGAACTCAGGCGAAGCTGCCGCGCAATGTGCTCGGCGCGATGCTGCAGATCGTCTTCGCTGATGCGCATCATGCGCAGGGTTGGAATCGCGTCGAAGTCTTCGCGCAGGTAGGCGAGCAGCGTGGCCTCGAGAGCGGCATAGAACATCTTGTCCACGCGCAAGGCGCGAAACAGCGGATTAGCGCGAATCTTCTTCACCACCTCGGGTGAGCCGCTGATGAGACCGGCCTGCGGACCGCCCAGCAGCTTGTCGCCGCTGTAGGTCACGACGTCGATGCCGGCGCGCAGGCTCTCGGCGATCATCGGCTCGCCGTGCACACCGACCTGGCGCAGATCGAAGAGTTCGCCGCTTCCGAGGTCCTCCATCACCGGAATGCGATGCTTGCGGCCAAGCGCGGCCAGCTCGTCCAGCGATGGCTGTTCGGTGAAGCCGACAATCTGGAAGTTGGAGCGATGCACGCGCAGCAGCAGCTTGGTGCGGTCCGTGATGGCCTGCTGGTAATCGCCGATGCGGGTGCGGTTGGTCGTGCCGATCTCGCGCAGCACGGCGCCGGACTTCGCCATCACGTCGGGAATGCGGAACGAGCCGCCAATCTCGACCAACTCGCCGCGCGAGACGATCACCTCGCCGCCTTCGGCCAGGGAATTGAGCGCCAACAGAACCGCGGCGGCGTTGTTGTTGACCACGATCGTTGCGACTTCACGGCCGGCGCAACTCAAGAGTCTCGCCAACAGCCGATCGACATGAACATCCCGCTTGCCGCGCTCGCCGGTGGCCAGATCGAATTCGAGATTGGAGTAGCCGCGCGCAATCTCCGCGACGTGCTGCAGGGCTGCTTCGCCCAGCGGAGCCCGCCCGAGGTTGGTATGGAGAATCACGCCTGTGGCGTTAATTACCGGACGCAAGAAGTGCGCCAGGCCGGCTTGCAGGCGCTGCTCGAGTGTCGAGGGCAGATGCGCGAGAGCATCCTTCAAATCGGCATCGCCGAACTCGCCGTTGGCAATCCGAGCGCGCAGTTCGGTGCCGACAGCGCGTGCAGCTTCCACCGTTGCAGCATGGCCGAAGCGTTGCACGATGGGCTGCACATCCTCGCGATGCAGCAGTTCGTCGACAGACGGCAGCAAGCGGAAGAGCGC
>DASRGM010000235.1:0-22819 GCA_035651035.1 Terriglobales bacterium | reverse complement strand
GGAGCAGGTGCGCGCGGGATGAATCGGGCTTGTACGCCAACCGCGCCCGAATTGCGAAATTGTTGGCACGAATGGAGTGAGGAATCTACTTTCATCGCGAAGTAGAGCATTCTTTCCAATTGCGCCAAACAGCATGCCCCTCGCTCCGCTCGTAATGACAGTCTTCCGATAGCTGTATTCCTTCATTACCCCGCACGTCATTTAGAAGCAATCACACGTGCTTGGCTCGGCAGAGAGGCGCACCAGCCACATATAATTGACCTTCAGGACAAGTGCTCCTTTTGAAACGTTGGAGCGCCGCCCTGCGCACTTCGGATTCCTCCATGATTCAGACCCTGTTCGGCAGCACGGAAGAGAAGCCCAGTTTTCTGCAGCGCATGAAAGAGGCGGTCACGCGCACGCGCGAGAGCCTCAGCGAGCGCATTGAGGACGTCGTTGCCTTCCGCAAGGAGATTGATCGCGAGACGCTCGACGAGCTGGAAGCCACGCTGATCGCCGCCGACCTGGGCACGGCCACCACGACCACCGTGCTGGATGCGCTGCGCGAGAAAGTAGACCGCAAGCAGGTGGGGAACGCCGAAGAGCTGAAGCGGGTGCTCAAGGAAGAGCTGCTGGCGATTCTGAATGCCGCCGACAACCGGCCGGTGCAGAGGGTGGATGGCGAGCCCGAGGTCATCCTGGTGGTCGGCGTGAACGGGACAGGCAAAACGACCTCGATCGGCAAGCTGGCCCACCTGCTGCGCGGGCAGGGCAAGACGGTGCTGCTTGCCGCGGCAGACACTTTCCGCGCGGCGGCGATCGAGCAACTGGAAGTATGGGGCGATCGCACCGGAACTGAAGTCATTAAGAACAAGCCCGGAGGGGACCCGGCGGCAGTGCTGTTTGACGCGTTGCAGGCGGCTAAGGCGCGCAGCACGGACTATGTCATTGTCGATACCGCAGGCCGGCTGCACACCAAGAGCAGCCTGATGGAAGAACTGGCGAAGATGCGGCGCACCGCACAGCGCTTCAGCTCCAGCGCGCCGCATGAAACGCTGCTGGTGATGGACGCTACCACCGGCCAAAACGGTTTGCAGCAGGCGCGGCTGTTTACGCAGTCGGCAGGCGTAACCGGCATCGTGCTAACGAAATTGGACGGCACGGCGAAGGGCGGAGTAGTGGTGGCGATCTGCAAAGAGCTGGGCTTGCCCGTGCGCTACGTAGGAGTGGGCGAGAAAGCCGGCGACCTGCTGCCGTTCAATCCGCAGGACTTCGTGAACTCATTGTTTGATTGACCGGACCAGCGGCCCTGAGCGCCGCGACATTCGAGGCGTACAATTCGCTCAGCGGGTGAATACATGGCAAGAACACCACATAAATCCGGTAACCCACCTCTTCGTGACGTGATCCATGCGGTGGTCCAGCCAGATGAAAGCGGTTATTTCGCAGAATGTCTCGAGGTTGCCGTAGTTACACAGGGCGAGACCATTGACGAGCTGATGCAGAATTTAGATGAGGCGCTAAGTCTGCACTTGGAAGGGGAGGATCTCGCCGCCATGGGGCTGTCGCCGAATCCCAAACTACAGTTGTTAATCGAAAAGCCGCTCGCCGTTTGATGAAACTTCGGCAACTATCTGGACAAGATGTCGTCAAGGCGCTAGGCAGCTTCGGATTCCAGATCGTTTCCATCCGTGGCAGCCACGCTAAACTCCGTCGCCTTCTCACTACGGGCGAGCGACAATCCGCGACCGTACCGCTGCACAGGCAACTCCGCCCCGGCATGCTTCACGCAGTTTCCGACAGGCTTCGCTATATCCCCGAAGCTGATTTGAAGGCCTGGTTCTTCGCTGAATAGACGATGTCGCCGCGACCAATCCCCGACGAGCAGTCCATGCAGGAAACGCTGGAGTTGGCCCATCAGGGCATCGCGCTGGCGTCACCGAATCCCTGCGTCGGGGCGGTGATTGTGAATCCAGCCGGTGAAGTCGTCGGGCGCGGCACCCACACCTATGAAGGCCGCAAGCACGCCGAGGTGCTGGCCATCGAACAGGCCGGCGAACGTGCGCGCGGGGCAACGCTCTACCTCAACCTGGAGCCTTGTTCGCACACCGGACGTACCGGGCCGTGTGCGGACGCAGTGATTGCCGCCGGTCTTCGGCGAGTTGTCATCGCGATGCGCGATCCGAATCCTCTGGTGAGCGGCGCGGGCCTTGCCAAGCTTCGGGGCGCCGGAATTGAAGTGACCGAAGGCGTGCTCGAAGCGGAGGCGCGGAAGTTGAACGAGGCGTTCGCCAAATACATCCGCCACAAGCTTCCGCTGGTCACGCTAAAGACGGCGATGACGCTGGACGGGAAGATCGCTCCGCCGCCGGCAGAGCTGCAATCGCCACCGGACGCGGCGGTGCCGGCTGCCAGCGGCGGCTGGATCACCAGCGAAGTCGCGCGGGCGCATGTGCAGCAATTGCGGCACGCCAGTGACGCCATTATGGTCGGCGTGGGCACCATTCTGGCCGACGATCCCCTGCTGACCGATCGCACCGGCCTGCCGCGCCGCCGTCCGCTGCTGCGCGTCATTCTCGACTCGCGCCTGCGGTTGCCGCTGGATTCTCGTGTCGTCAAAACTGCACGCGAGGACGTGATGGTTTTCTGCTGCTTCGCGGAGGAGAACAAGCGGCGCGAGCTGGAGTCGCGCGGGGTCGCAGTTGCGCAGGTGCCCATGCGCAAGCTGACGAGCGACGGCACCATCCAGTTTCCGGCGGGAACGCCGGCGGTGGATGGTCGTCCCGACCTGAACAGTGTGATGGCTGAACTTGGCAGCCGCGAGATCACCAGCCTTATCATCGAAGGTGGCGCGATGGTGAACTGGGCCGCACTGGCCGCCGACATCGTGGACAAGATCTTTTTCTATTACGCGCCCAAGATTCTGGCGGGCACCGGGTCGATTCCCTTTGCACTGGGCGTGGGATACCGCGGCATTCGCGAAGCCGCCCGGGTGAAGTCGGTGACGCTGCATCGGTTCGGCGAAGATTTCGCGGTGGAAGGGTATTTGCGCGATCCCTACGAAGAGGCGCTTGGCAGTTAGCACTTAGCATTTAGCCAAGCCTCAGGGCGCAAGCTGCCAAATGCTATTTGCTAAATGCCAAAGGCTGAGGTACTCATGTTTACCGGACTCGTAGAAGAAGTTGGAAGCGTAACGAACATCGCCGAACGCGGCGGCAATCACCGCATCACGATTGAGGCGCCGAATACGGCGAAAGAACTGAAGGAAGGCAACAGCGTGGCCGTGAGCGGCGTCTGCCTGACCGCACTCGACATTAAGGCCAATTCCTTCTGTGCCGATCTTGCGGCCGAGACCTGGGCGCGCACTTCCCTGTCGCGCATTACCCAGGGCGCACAGGTGAACCTGGAGTTGCCGTTGCGGGCGGATGGCCGGCTCGGCGGTCACATGGTGCAGGGGCACGTGGATGGCGTTGCGCGCTTCGTCGGGCTGGAGCCGATTCCCAATGCCGACGATTTCTGGCTGCACCTCGATATTCCCGAAGAGCTGGAGAAGTACGTCGTCTTCAAGGGCTCGATCTCAATCGAGGGCATCAGCCTGACGGTCGCCAAGCTTGACGGCATGCGGCTGACGATCGCCATCATCCCTCACACAGTGAAGATGACCAACCTGGGCACGCTCAAACCTGGCGATCCGGTGAATATCGAGACCGACATCGTCGCTAAGTATCTTGAAAAATGGACGCAGCGCGATGGGCAAACCGGCGCGCTCACCGTCGAACGGCTTGTGGCGCAGGGATTCTAGGTGTAAAAACCAACCTTGGTTTCGCACGGTCCGCATTGCCGTCGCAACTTCGCCCAGGTCTCGAAATGCGCGAGACCTGGGTCACCCGGTTAGTAGCTTGAAATTTTCGGTCAGGCTAGTCCGCCGCAATTGGCGCAGAAGTGAGCACCCGCCGCCAGCGGCGCTCCGCAATTGCCGCAGAATTTATGCGGCGAATTGGTCGCCACCGGTGCCGCAGGCTGCGGTGCGGCCACGGGTGGCGGCATCACTGGTTGCGGCTGGTACGGTGAGGGCGCAGGACTAGCCACCGGCTGCGCCGGATACTGTGGTGTGGGGGCTGGCGCAAAACCAATCGACGGGGCCGCGGCTGGAGTTTGATAAGCCGTGGCAGGTATCGGTGGAGGCGGCGGCATGGATTGCGCAGGCTGCGGATAGTACGGCTGCGGCTGTCCCATCGGAGCGCCGGCCGCCTGGGCCATCGCCTGATAGGGCTGCGCCGGATAAATGGGCGCGATCACGCCCTTCGGATTCGGACCGAACTGATTCACTCCCGCATCGCTGTCCTGCACCGCGAAGACCAGCAGTACCAGGCCGCCAAAGGGCACCAGCGAGATCAGCACCCACCATCCGCTGCGGTTCGTGTCATGAAGCCTTCGAACCAGCACGGCCAGGCTGGGCAGGATGGTTCCCACCAGATAGACGGCGGTCAACATGCCAAAGGGCATGCCGTTAGCGGAGCTCCCCAGCACCGCGTCGACGATCATAAACACGATCGCCGCGATGGAGTTGAACAGCACATACATCCAGTATTCCTGGCGGGTGGCCCTGCCCTCGAATACTGCGTACTTCTTCAATGCCTGCAGATACCAGCTCATAGTCTCCTCGTCCCGACTCGAAAGGTGCGCTGTGGTCGGGAGATTTTCTGTCGGATTCCAGCAAAATGCAAGGGAAAAGCGCCGTCAGTTCCTTGTACGGCGAAGGCCCGGCAAGTGGATGTGGCCATGGACAAAAGGGTAAGCCGACTGGGGTCCCCTTACAAAAAAGGAGTAGAGTCGCGTCCTGACGAGTATCAGGAAGCTTCAAACCTGGGCTGGTGGGCGGGGCGCTGCGCGCCGAAATAGGCTTCGAAGTCCAGCGAGTCGAGCTGTAGAAATTCCTGCACGATGGGCTCGGGGCAGCGGGACATCTGCTCGAAGCTCCCGAAGAAAATTGCCTTGGCTTCGTGCAGGAAGAGCAGGCGATCGGCGAGCTTCTTGGCCAGCGCCATGTCGTGGGTGACGACGATGCTGGTCAGCTTCAACTGCTTCTTGAGCTTCTTGATTAAGTCGCCCAGCAGGTGCGCCATCAGCGGATCGACCATGGTGGTCGGCTCGTCGTAAAGAACGGCGTCGGGCTGCGCCGCCAGCGCGCGGGCGATGGCCACTGAACGCTTCATGCCGGTCGAGAGGTCGGAAGGCAGCAGGTCGCGGAACTCGGGCACGCCCACCATCTCCAGCAGGCCGTCGACGATCTGGAAGATCTGCTCTTCTTCCAGGCCGCCGCGCTCGCGTAACGGGAAAGCGACATTCTCACCGACGGTGAGCGAGTCGAAGAGCGCGCCGTTCTGGAAGACCATGGTGACTTTCTTGCGAATGCGCTCCAGTTCGCGCTCGGGATAGTCGGTAACGTCCTCGTAGGCGACCCAGATGCGCCCTTTGTCCGGCTTGAGAAATCCCATGATCTGGTGCAGCGAAACCGATTTGCCGACACCGCTGCGGCCGAGGATGCAGACGGTCTCGCCCGGCATGACGTCGAAGCTGACATCGTCGAGCACGACATTGGTACCGAAAGCCTTGTATACGTGTTGAAACTCGATGTAGGGCTTGCGGGACTCTTCGTGAGCTGTCTTGGGCTGCTCCTGCACGGGTGTTTCGACTGGAGGCTCGGCTATGGCCGACATTGCGCGTATTCCTCCGGAGTATTGACGTTGCGGAAAATCTCGGGAGAGAAGCCGGCGCCTAGAATTTCGGTTTCCGCCACCATGCGGGTGGGCACGCGCTCGAACAGCCGCGCGATCTTGTAATCGCCCGTTTGCAACACCTCTTCGGCTACCGCAGCTACGGCCCGGCGATAGGTAGCGCACAAGGGTTGCGGGCCACCGGCAACCTCCGGCAGCACAATCCATTCTTCCGACGCACGCGCCTTTTCCACCAGCCAGCGCAGGAATTCTGGAGTCATCAGCGGCATATCGACCGAGAGTATCAGGTTGAGGCCGGTCGTGGTAGCGGTGAGCGCCGCGTGAATTCCGCCCAGCGGCCCGCATCCCGGATAGATGTCTTCCATGGTTTCGCCGAACGACCCATAGCGCTGCTTCGATCCCACAATGTAGGAGGTTGGAGTAATTGTCGATACCGTGTGCAGGGCGCGCTCCAGCAGGGTTCGTTTGTCGATGCGCAGCAGCGCCTTGTCTGAGCCCATGCGCGAGCTGCGGCCGCCGGCGAGGATGAAGGCGGAAATGCCGCTATTCGCTGTCCGCTTGTCGCTGTTCGCCAGAGCCATGAATCCGACTTTGACGCCTATGTTGAAAGAAGTCAATTTAAACGAGGCATGAATTCCCGCCGCACGGGAACTCGGTGGCGACTCTGGCGAAAAGCGAAGAGCGAATGGCGAAGAGCGAAGAGCGAACCGCGGCTCCTCTACGCGTGCGCCGGATTAAACGTGCTGGTCTTGGGAAGGCAGCCATTGATCTCGATGGCTACGATGCGTCCTGCCTGATCCAGTTCCAGCGTGGCTGGTACGCGCAGCACGGCGTCGCCGCTCAGGCCCGGCAGGGCGATAAACACCCGGTTCTCAACGCAGGAGGCATAAGGGTCGCGCTTCAGAAAGGAAAGCGAATGCTCGTCGCGGCAGTCCTTGGGCAGCATGAAGGCCAGGTCCGCGACATCGCCGGTTTCGGAAAGCGAGATGGCAACTTCAATAGAGACGCGGGAGCGCACTTCGTCGCCATCAACCTCGACTGCCGGCTTGAAGCAGATGTAGTACTCGAAACCCGACTCAGGATCGAAGGGGCTTCGATCGACCTGAAACGACATAGCGCCTCCTCGGAGGGTCGGGAACAACTTGGAATTGGATACTAAATCACGGACCGGCTACCTGAAAAGTGGGATATGCAAACAGGCAACAGTGCCACGCAAACTTTCGTAACTCGATGTTGCAGGAGCAGGAACACCGGCCGGGGCGCTCGCGTGGTATCCGCGCAGGCTCTGGTATAGTTCGGGATTACGCTGTTCGATCGTAAGCGATGCCCATCTTCTCGGTCACGGACTTTGTCAAAGACCATATCCTGGCGGCTCAGGATTACTTCCAGCTCGCCGGCCGAGCAATCGCCAATATCTTCAGTCCGCCTCGTTACCTGGCGGATACCTTTTTGCAAGCGGACCTCATCGGCGTGGGCTCGCTGCCGATTGTGGTGCTGACCGGCTTCTTTACCGGCGCCGTACTGGCACTGCAAACCTCCAGCACGCTGCAGCAGTTCGGCTCGCTGTCGCTGACCGGACAACTGGTTTCGCTGTCGATGGTCCGCGAACTAGGGCCGGTGCTGACGGGGCTGATGGTGGCCGGACGCAACTCCAGCGGCATGGCCAGCGAGCTGGGCTCCATGAAGGTGACCGAGCAGATCGATGCCATGCGGGCCATGGGGGTCGATCCCTCCAAGAAGCTGGTGACGCCGCGCGTGACCGCCACGGTAGTGATGCTGTTCTTTCTCAGCGTCATCTCCGACCTGGTGGGCCTGACCGGCGGCTTCATGATCTCCTTGCTGCTGCTTGGACTCAATGCCAATGAGTATTGGACGACCGCCTATCAGTCGCTGCGCTTCGGCGATGTGGTGATGGGCCTGACCAAGCCGACGCTGTTCGGCTACATCATCGCGACCATCGGCTGCTATTACGGGCTGTCGGCCAAGGGCGGCACGCAAGGCGTCGGCCGCGCCACCACGCAGGCGGTGGTGGCCGCCTCGGTGCTGATCCTGGTCAGCGACTTCTTCCTCACGCGCCTGCTCATGGGCGTCTTCAGGTATTAACCATGGTCGCACCCCCATTTCCGGCTGACACACGCCAGGCCGGCGGCCTGCGCGAGGGCGAGCCGGTCATCCGCTTTCAGGACGTCTCGATCGCTTTTGATCATCC
This sequence comes from Terriglobales bacterium, assembly GCA_035651035.1. GTDB lineage: Bacteria > Acidobacteriota > Terriglobia > Terriglobales > Acidobacteriaceae > Bog-257. Next base: position 14,893 of record DASRGM010000235.1, on the reverse strand, counting down.
GGTGCTGGAAGGGATTTCATTTGAGCTGCCCCGCGGCGAGACCAAGATCCTGATGGGCGTGGCCGGCACCGGCAAGACCTTGACGCTGAAGCTGGCACTGGGCCTGCTCCGGCCCGACGCCGGACGCATCACGGTGCTGGGGCATGAGATCACCAACATGCGCGAGCGGGAGCTGTTTGCCGTGCGGCGCGAAATCGGCATGGTCTTTCAGGAAAGTGCCCTGTTCGACTCGCTCACAGTGGAGGAAAACGTCGCCTACCGGCTGATCGAGGAGACCGGAAGGATCACCGATGAGATCCACGCCCGGGTGCTGGAGGCGCTCCGCTTCGTGGAGCTGGAGCACACGGTGAGCCTGTTCCCTTCCGAGCTTTCCGGCGGCATGCGGCGGCGTGTCGCGATTGCGCGCGCCATCATCACCCAGCCCGAGGTAATCCTGTACGACTCGCCGACCGGCGGTCTCGATCCGGTCACCTCCAACACCATCATCGAGCTGGTGGTAAAGCAACGGGACGTTTACCGCACCAGTTCCCTGCTGGTCACGCACCGGCTGCAGGACGCCTTCACCATGGCGAGCCATTACTTCGACCAGACGCAGAACAAAATGCTGCCCATTACGGAAGGCTCGGGGCGCGACGTGAATACCCGCTTCCTGATGTATCGCGATGGCAAGATCATCTTCGAGGGCAGCGCGACCGAGATGCTGCGCGACCATGACACCTATGTCCGCGAGTACTTGAGCTAGAAGGCGGCAGCTCCCGCTTCCGCCACGGCATGGTCCTGTTCGCCCGAGCCGCCACTGACGCCGATCGCTCCGACAACCTTGCCGTCGCGCTTCAAGGGAATGCCGCCGGCGAAGATCATGATCCGGCAATCGTTGGAAACGTGAATGCCGAAGAACTGCCCGCCCGATTGCGAGTGGGTGGCCAGGTCCTTGGTCGCAATATCGAAGGCGCGAGCCGTGTAAGCCTTCTTGATGGAGATATCGACGCTGCCAATCCAGGCGCCATCCATGCGGATGTGCGCCACCAGGTTGCCGCCTTCGTCGGCAACGGCAACATTCATCGGCTGGCCGATTTCCTGCGCCTTCTTCTCCGCCGCGGTGATCACGCGCCGCGCGTCCGCCAGGTTCACTGCTGACATGAGTACCCCCTTTGCTTCGGTGCTTTTTCGCTTCGGTGCTTCTTTGCTTCGATGCGTCTATGCCTCGGGCCTTCTTTGCTTCCGCGCCTCTTTGCTTCAGTGCGTCTGTGCTTCTGTGTTTCCGGTATCTCTGCGATTCTGACCGATGTTTCTTCCGAGCTCAATGCTGTGCGAGCTACGAGATTGTCATCACGAGCGAAGCGAGGGATCTGCTTTCTGCCTGAACCACAAGAATGCCTGACACAGCCTCCGCATGTGCGGACAGCAGATCCCTCTCCCGCTCGTGATGACAGTTCCAGCAGTGTTGGTTTTAATTTCAATTTCGGCTAGTGGTGCAGTTTGAAATCATTGTGCCTGATGATGCCCCAGCCGCAAGCTGCAGCACCCAATCTCGTGCTTCCATCTGCCTCGGCTTTGACCCCAGAGATCGCAGTTCGCGGATCCGGATATCAAATCGAACCGAAGAAGCTGTAGCACAAGATTCCAAGCACGATCAGCGTGATCACGACATACGCATAATCGCGCTCAATGGCGAAGGCAACCGCCGAGAACAGCACGCGCGCAATCGGGGTGGCGATCAGCAGCAGCAGCCCGAACTGAATTACGTCGCGCGGCCGCAGCGCAATCGCCCCATGGAAGATTGCGGTGAGGCTCTTCAACCGTTCGGGTTCGCCGTGAAAGGACTGGTAGTCGGGAATGCCATGGCCATATCGCAAGAGATACATCACGGCTCCGGCAAAAACCACCGCAGCCGCAAGAATTACTCCCGTGCGCAGCAGCGTTCCAATGATGATCTCGATGCGCTGATCGTCGAAGCCGCCGGGGGCGGGTGTGCTGGTTTGCGCGCTCATATGCGGCCGGTCGCTCCATTGAAGATCATCTCGATGCCGAGGGCCACAATGACGGCCGCAAATACATAACGTAAAACTTTAACTTTGGCCTGCACCAGGATCTTGGCCCCGATCATGGAGCCTGCCAGCACGCCCAGCATCACGGCCATGGTGATGCCCGGGGCGATGTAGCCTCGCGCCAGGTAAAGGCCGGCGCTGGCGGCGGCGGTGACGCCAATCATAAAGTTGCTGGTGGTAGTCGAGACCTTGAATGGGATTTTCATCGCCTGGTCCATCGCCAGCACTTTCACTGCGCCCGATCCGATTCCCAACAGCCCGGACATCACGCCCGCGAGGAACATGAGGCCGTAGCCCGTGCCGACGCCGGTCACGGCGTACGCCTGCTTGCCTTCGGGCGTGGGATAGGTGCCTTCCAGCCGCAACTTCTTCGCCAGTGGAGACGATTGCAAGTGCGGGCCGTGCTCCTCGCGATGCCGGCTCGAGAGATACGCCGAGTACAGCAGCACCAGGCCGAAGACGATGGCAATCGCGCTGGTGGGAACGCGCAGCGCGACGGCTGCACCGGCGATCGCGCCCGCCGTGGTTGCCGTCTCCAGGAACATGCCGATGCGGATGTTGGAGTAGCCCTCGCGCACGTAGGCCGCGGCCGCGCCCGATGAGGTCGCGATCACCGATACCAGCGATGCTCCGATGGCGTAGCGAATGTCGACGTGGAAAAGCAGCGCCAGCATGGGCACTACCACCACGCCGCCGCCCAAGCCGGTGAGAGCTCCCAGAAAACCGGCCAGCAGCGAGCCCAGGGCCACCAATCCGGTGAATTCCAGAACGTTCATGCTGTGTTCACAATTTCGCGTTGAATACCCGAATCGACGCCTTCGGATTGTACATGGCGCTGCGCCAGCGGTGGTGCTGGATGCGATTCGTCGACAGGTGGCTTGCAGTTCGCTTGCGATGAGCTGGATTTAAGGGCGGGAACACGGTAGGTTAGAAACGAGGGCGCGGTACCCAAGTGGTAAGGGAGAGGTCTGCAAAACCTTTATGCGCCGGTTCGATTCCGGCCCGCGCCTCCAGTCTTCGACCCACGTATCTGCCGGATGAGATTCCTCGCGGGGCGCTTCGGGATTTCGCCTGCGGGCTCCCGCTTCGCTCACGCCCGCAAATCGGCTCAAGTCTCGATTCTCACCCGCGCCTCTTTCGGCTGGAGCTCCTACTCGGCTTGCACGCCGCAGGCGTTGCGCATCTGTTTCATCAGCAACCGCTGCGCACGGCTTTGGTAACGATGCCGCGAACGGACAATGCCGACTTTACGCGTGCTGTGCTTGCCGGAGATTGGAATGAACTTGCATCCGGGATGCGGCTGCACCGCCATGGCGGGCACTGCCGAAACGCCCATGCCGGCGCATACCATCGCCAGGATGGTAGCGAACTGGCCGCTCTCAAATACCACGCTGGGCGTCATTCTGGACTTGTGGCAGGCGTCGATCAGGCTGTCGCGGAAGCAATGCCCCTCTTTCAGCAGCAGAAACGGCTCGCGGTTCAACTCCGCCAGGCTGATCGCGCCGCGTGATGCACGGCGATGCGTCTCCGGCAGCACCGCATAAAACTTCTCCTCGAACAGCTCCTCGCTGGCCAGCTCGCGGGCGCGAATCGGCAGCGCCACTACCGCCATATCGATGGTTCCGTCGTGCAGGCGCTGCACCAGGGCGGGCGTGATGTCCTCGATAATCTTGACGGTGATGAGTGGATGGCGCGCGGCAAAGCCGTTGAGCAGCTTCGGCAGCAGGTAAGCCGCTATCGTCGGAATGATTCCGACCGCGACCTCGCCTTTCTCGTTGCCCGTCATTTCCAGCAGTTCGGTCTTGGCTTCTTCCAGCTCACGCAGGATGTGCTCTGCCTTGGGCAGAAACGTCCGGCCGAAAACGGTGAGCCTGGCCGAACGCGGCAGGCGATCAAAGAGGCGCGCACCGAGTTCCGCTTCCAGCTTCAGAATCTGCTGCGAGAGTGAAGGCTGGGCAACATGCTCCACCTCGGAGGCGCGGGTGAAGGTGCCATGCCGGGCCACGGCGCAGAAATAACGAAGCTGATGGACTTCCATAAACTTTGGAAGCGGCTCCTTTTAAGACGCGATGCCTATGGGAATCATAGGAAAGATATATTTTACCTCTATCGCCGGCGCAGTTAGACTGGTTAGTGTAATCGGCCCAGGCCTGTCTTGGGTCTCCCGCAATGTTACGTCACAGCGTTTCTCGCACGAGTTGCCGATAATTCGCCTGACGAACGCGTCTCATCAATGGAAGGAAAGAGGAGTAAATGGAAAAAGAACTCGCCACCGCAGTGGGGGCGTCGGCCCCCGCTCAGCAGCAAACCTCGTCGACAGAAGCCAAGTGCCCGGTAGCCCACGGCAGCAACGGGCGGAAACCCTACAGCAATGCCCAATGGTGGCCGAATCAGCTCAACGTCAATATCCTCCACCAGCACTCTCCTCTTTCCGACCCCATGGGGAAGGAGTTCAACTACGCGGAAGAATTCAAGAGCCTCGACCTGAACGCCGTGGTGCAGGACCTGCATGTGCTGATGACCGACTCGCAAGAGTGGTGGCCGGCGGACTTCGGACACTATGGGCCGCTGTTCATCCGCATGGCGTGGCACAGCGCCGGCACCTATCGCATCGGCGATGGCCGTGGCGGAGCTGGCTCAGGCGAACAGCGTTTCGCGCCGCTCAATAGCTGGCCCGACAACGTGAACCTCGACAAGGCGCGCCGCCTGCTGTGGCCTATCAAGCAGAAATATGGACGGAAGATCTCCTGGGCCGACCTCATGATTCTTGCCGGCAATGTCGCGCTGGAGTCGATGGGCTTCAAGACGTTCGGCTTTGGCGGCGGACGCGAGGATGTTTGGGAGCCCAGCGACGACATCTACTGGGGTCCTGAGGGCAAGTGGCTGGCCGACGAGCGCTATAGCGGAGACCGCGATCTTGCCAATCCGCTGGCCGCGGTACAGATGGGACTGATTTACGTGAACCCGGAGGGACCCGGCGGGAATCCGGACCCGCTGGCGGCGGCGCGGGACATCCGCGAGACGTTCGCGCGCATGGCGATGAACGATGAGGAAACGGTCGCCCTCATCGCGGGCGGACACAGCTTCGGCAAGACGCACGGCGCAGCCGATCCCAGCAAGTATGTCGGACCCGAGCCCGAGGGTGCGCCGATCGAGCAGCAAGGCCTGGGTTGGAAAAACACCTATGGCAGCGGCAACGGCGATAAGACCATCGGCAGCGGCCTGGAGGTCACCTGGACCACGACGCCGGCGAAGTGGAGCAATAATTTCTTCGAGAACCTGTTCAAGTATGACTGGGAGCTGACCAAGAGCCCGGCCGGCGCGCATCAGTGGGTGGCGAAAAACGGCGCAGGCAACGGAACGGTGCCGGATGCCCACGATCCTTCCAAGAGGCACGCGCCCACCATGCTGACCACGGACCTCGCCTTGCGGTTCGACCCGGTTTACGGGCCGATTTCGAAGCGCTTCTACGAGAACCCGCAGGAGTTCGCGGACGCATTTGCCAAGGCATGGTTCAAGCTGACGCATCGCGACATGGGGCCGATCGCGCGATATCTTGGCCCGCTGGTTCCTAAAGAGCCACAGCTCTGGCAGGACCCTGTTCCCGCAGCCGATCATCAAGTGATCGACGACAAGGATGCGGCGGCTCTGAAGGCGAAGATTCTCGCCGCGGGACTCTCGATTTCGCAACTCGTCAGGACGGCGTGGGCCTCGGCCTCGACCTTCCGCAGCTCCGATAAGCGCGGCGGCGCCAACGGAGCGCGCGTTCGCCTCGCGCCGCAGAAGGATTGGGAGGTGAACCAGCCGGCTGAGCTGGCGAAGGTGCTGCAGACGCTGGAGACAATCCAGAAGGAGTTCAACAACTCGCAGAAAAACGGCAAGAAGGTTTCGCTCGCCGACGTCATCGTGCTGGCCGGCAATGCGGCAGTCGAAGAAGCTGCTAAGAAGGCCGGGCACGAGGTGAAGGTTGCGTTCTCGCCGGGACGCACCGACGCTTCGCAGGCGCAGACCGATGAGCACGCGTTCGCGGTGCTGGAGCCCAAGGCGGACGGCTTCCGCAACTACGTCCGGCAGACGAACGGAACGTCGCCGGAAGAGCTGCTGGTGGACAAGGCGCAGTTGCTGAAGCTGACTGCTCCTGAGATGACGGCGCTTATCGGCGGCATGCGCGTGTTGAATGCCAACGCCGGGCAGTCGCAGCACGGCGTCTTTACCAAACGGCCCGAGACCCTGACGAACGATTTCTTCGTCAATCTGCTCGACATGAATACCGAGTGGCAGCCCACGGCGACCGCAGGTGTGTACGAAGGACGCGATCGCAAGACGGGCGAAGTGAAGTGGACCGGCACTCGCGTTGACCTGATCTTCGGCTCGCACTCGCAGCTGCGTGCGTTTGCGGAAGTTTATGCCTGCTCCGACGCCAAGGAGAGGTTCGTTAAGGACTTCGCGGCGGCATGGGGCAAGGTGATGAACCTGGATCGCTACGATTTGGCGTTGGCGAAATCGGCAGCGGTCAACTAGGACCATCCCTCCCGGAAACGGGCTCACCGGCTTAGCAGCTTCGCGGCGGTGCTTGCTTCTGGGCGGACAGTCTGACAATGACACGGGAAGTGCGAGCGCTTAGTTGGCGCGCACTTCCCTTCTTTTATGCCTGAAATTCGTACGGCAGCTCGAAGCTGGTCGCGCCAGCAGCCGGCTCAGGATCGAGTCCCGCCCGCGCCTCGAGATTTTTTGTTGCGGGCTGAAATCATGTAGACGTATGCGCCCATCTTCACCACCGGCACCGATGCCAGCGGCTCCAGCAGGCTCGCCACCTTCACATCCAGCGCCGGAAAGCGGTCCAGGGGATACAAGAAGTAATTTGAGTAGGCGTCGCGCTGGGGTTCGAGGCCGTGCTCGCGCACCAGTTTGCGCAGACGCCAGGGCACGCACAGTTTAGTTTTCGGCTCTGCAGGGGCCGCATTCGGCTTGTGCCCCAGCGCGCGTCTGCCCATTCGCCACAGCGGCCGCAGTGTCAGCTCGGCGATGCGCTCGCCGATGTTGTAGGCGCTGAGCACGGTAGGCATTGCGAGCACCATCAGGCCATTGGGCCGAAGCACCCGCGCGATTTCGGCCAGCGCCGGGGAATAATCGGGCAGGTACTCAAAGACCCCGAGGCATACGACGTGGTCAACTGAATCGGTGGCAAGGGGGATGCGGTCGGCCTCGGCGCAAAGCACCTCGACCGCGCGGTCGGCATCGAAGCGCTGCTTGCAGGCGCACGCCATGCGCTCGGAAAGGTCGGCAGCGATAACGCGGTGGCCCATGGCGCGCAGCGCGGCGGCCTCGGAGCCGGCGGCGCAGCCAAGGTCCAGCACCGTACCCACGCTCTCGCCCGCGAGCATCCGCTGCATAATGTCGATCTGCTTGCGGAAATACGGCAACTGCTCACGTTCGGTGGCATAGTGATCGACGCAGTCATCGAAGATCTCTTTGAACGCGCTTGGCATCAGGTGCGAGACATCCCTGGTCAGGATTATGACATGCGTTGGAGGGCCAGCCGCAATCGCACACTATGGCCGATGACGCTGCGCAGAATGAGGCAGGGCCCCGGCGCAATTGCGTCGGGGCTGGAATTATTTTGTAGACTCATACACGACAGACTCCCGGGTCCTGGTGTTTCGATGACGACATCTACCGGCGCCGTGAAGGCGCTCGCGCGCTTCGCCCTGCATCGGCTGGGAATGATCCACGCCGTCTCCTGGTCGCACCGGCAGTCGTTTCAGATTCTCACCTACCATCGGTTTACAGACGTCAAGACGGTCGATCCGGTCCAGGTGCTCACGCGGCAGTGCGCCTACATTCGAAAACATTTTCGCCCGGTTTCCCTGACGCAGGTTGAGCATGCGCTACACCAGGGCGCTCCGCTGCCGTCGCAGGCGTTGGCCATCACCGTGGATGATGGCTATCGTGACTTCCTGACCGTCGCTGCCCCCATCTTTCGCGCCTACGAGCTTCCCGTCACGGTGTATCTGATTTCCGGCTTCATCGATGGCCAGCTGTGGCCGTGGTGGGACCGGCTGGCATACACGTTGCAATCGACGCGCAAGCCGTATCTGGAAGACGGATTCCTCGCCAACGGGACCCGGCCTCTAAAGAACGATGCCGACCGGCAAGCAGCCTACTCGGAGATGTGCGCTGCGCTGGTGAAAATGTCGAACCGCGACCGGTTGGCGACGATGGAACGGCTGCCGGCGGCGCTGGAGGTGGAAGTTCCGGCCTCGGCGCCGCAGGAATACGAAGCGCTAACGTGGGGCGAGGTGCGTGCGCTCCAGAAGGCGGGAGTGGAGTTCGGCGCGCATACCAGGACGCATCCGATTCTGACCTCGCTGGAGAGCGACGACCAGGTGCGGGCGGAGCTGTCGGAATCCAAGCGCCGCATCGAGGAGCAGCTGCAATGTCCGGTGACGCACTTCTGCTACCCGAATGGCGATTTCAACGACAGCGTCGTCGCCGCAGTGAAGCAGTGCGGATTCCTGTCGGCGACAACGGTGCTTTCCGGCTACGATTCCCTGTCGGCCGATCCCTATCGCCTGATGCGCCACTCGCTGGAGATGGACTTGTCGGACGAATATTTTCGGGAGAGTTTGGCCGGCCTGCATTAACGTCAGGTCGTGGCGAAATGCGGAACAAAAAGACCTGGTGCCTTGGGCGAAAGGCGTGTTGCCCACTGGAAGTCGGCTGGGAAGAGAACTTCATGGATTTTTCGGCACGACTGAAGTCGTGCCGTTTTACGAGGCGTTTTGTCGGCTATGCGCGGGGAATTTTGCACCGAAATGATGCGGAAAGATCTTTCAGCAAACGGTCTAGGCAACGCCGAGTGTCGCCCGCTAAATCGGGCTCGATAGCAAGAGGTTCGGCTTGACGCGGCACTGAAGCGCCGCTCTACCCTACCGCGCCTTCTCCGGATGGATCTCGAGTGAACTTAGCGAAACTCCATAGACGGAAGCCACGCGCAGGCGCTCCCCCACTTCCAAAATTCCGTTGCTGACCGTCGCCTTCACCTGTTTGGTCCATCCATGGAAGCGCCCGCCGGCCAGGGTGAATGCGTCGAGATACGACGCGACCACCTGCCCGCCGATCTCCAGATCAAAGACGTTCTGCCCCGCCTTCTCCGTTCCGTAACCAGGCTCGCCATACAGAGTGAGTGCATAGGTTCCGTTGGGCACGGCGATGTTCAGCAGCATGTCGTTCGATAAGGAAGTGCTCTCCGCAAAGAGGCGGGCATCGGGAGTGTCGGCCCAGTTTTTCGTGTTCGCACCCCACGTGCCGTTCAGCGACGAGAAGTTCACGCCATCGGCGATCTCGTAGTTAGAATTGAACTGGCGGGGGACCGGCTCGCCCCACCAGGCGTTATGCGCGCGATCGGTATACGAAGGCGTGTGCCCGCCGACCCACAGCCGGATATTGCCGTCGGACGAGACAGGAATGAAGTACACGTCAATGTAGGCGCATGCGTTACTCGCACCCGCGGCAGCGCTGCAGACGGTGACTGTAGTCTTCACCGTCGCGCCCAACGATGATGGCGGCTTGATCAAGCCGGAGCGCGAGACAGACGCGCCCGGCACCGCCGGCGACATGGTGTAGGTCAGGCCGGGATTGGCATTGCCGTTCACCCAGGCGTCGATTTGATAGCTGTTGCCCGCCATGGCGGCGATGGCCATACGGCTCCTTGCGACGCCCACGGCAGTGCCTAGAAGATTGACGTCCATGGCGGCGGTGCCGTGTCCGGGACTGTCGATGGTCACGATCACCCGCCCGTAATCGGTAGTGCCGAGCAGATTGAAATCATGGGTAACCTGCAGGCTGGAGGCGTCGACCACTTCCAAATACTGCTCGAAACCTCCACCGGCCGGCCACTTCGGGTTGAAACCCAGCGCCGGGCTGTGGTTCATATCGTCGATGGAATCCACCAGGGGATCGGGGAAAAACTCTTCCGAGACGATGTTGGAGTCCCAGTTGTCGGCCGGGTAGGTGCCGTCCAGCAAGATGAGCCCGTATACCTGGATGGTGTTGAGCAGGGCCTTCTCGTATGGACACTTGCTGTTGAGTGAGTTGTCGTTGCAAAAAGCTTCCACGTTGAACGACGGCTTCAGGCGAAAACGCGCGCCGTAGGGCGCCCAGTCGAAGTAAAAGAACAGCCCATCCGGCAGCGAGTGTCCGGAGGTGTTCAGGGGAATGATGAAGGTAGCTGGCCCGGTCACCTCCGCCACATAGTGCTTGCCGTTCACCTGCGACCAGGCGCCCGTTGCCCCGCCCAGCACCACCGAAAAGCGGCAGCCGATCGAGAACGTCCAGTTATCGCACGGCTTGATGCACTGCAGGTACGACTGCCCATTGCATTCATTGGGCGAGAGCACGAACTCGGCCGGATTGTTCTTGTCGATCTTGAGTGGACGAATATAGGGGTGTCCCCAGGTGACCGCGTGCCCGTTGATAGAAGGCCAGAGGTCGGCAGGAGCGATATCGGAGTTGGTGAGCGTGGTACGGATGGCGTGGCCCAGGGTCACGCAGTTGCATGCTGGGTCGAGAATGTGCCGTTGCACCGCGTTCCACCACTCCTGCGGGTGAATGGAGGTGCGCGACATGGGCGAGCCGGCCGCGTCGACGCCGTAGAGGATCGCATTGCTCGCCGCCGGCCAGTGGGCTCCTCCTTGGGAATTGCAGGCCATGCAATTCACCATGATGCCGGAGATCTGCGCGCCGTAGAGGCCACACGAACTGGAATCGACCGGTATCTGCAGCTCGCTCGGGCTCACCACCTTCGCCATCTGCGGTCCGTTGAGGGGGCAACTCGCGGCAAGGCCGCTGATGTAGACGCGGAGCGGATCCTGCAGAGGCCGGATGGTCTCCGTCGTGAACTTCACGATCGTGGGGTTCCCCTTGCTGATTTTTGCGCTCTTGAAGTCAATGTAGTCGTTGTAGATTTCTTCGTCATCGCACGTTTGGCGATTGATGGCGAACATATGGCGGTCCAGGCCCGCATTCACATCCACAGACCAGCCGCTTTCCATCTCGATGTTGGGGGGCAGCGGCTGAGCGAATTCGGTGTCCTGCCAAGGCCCACCGTAGTAGAAGTGGCGTTTCTGTTTGGGCGTGGAATTGTCTACCACGTTGTCGTACAGGCTCAGCATCCCGGGCGTCGGCACATGAAACCGATGGAAGACCCAGGAGACGTTGCCGCCATCGTTTTCTCCGGCGATGCGGTTCAGCCAGCGAGCGCTGTAGGGACTGACGGGCAGCTTGTTAACGGGGATGTTATAGGCGTTGTTGTTGGGCCCAAGCTGGCAACCGCGACTCTGGTTTTTCGCCACCACTGCCGCGGGAGCGCAGTACAAGCCGGCGGCGTCTATCTTGCCTGCCTGGCATCCCGCGCCACGGCAGGTAACGCTCCAGGTGCCGGGATAATTGGCGCTGAATTGAAAACATGCGCCGGCGGCAACGCCGGGCGGCGAGGCGGGCGTGATCTTCACCTGCGCCGCGGCCGGCGTCTGGACGGACGCCCAGAGGAGCATCACCAGAATGCAGGGCAGCTTCGCGGTCCATCGCTTGCACTTGGCCGCCGCCGAGTCTTGAACATCGAGGTTCCTGTGGGGAGTGTTCATGCGCTAGTAAGGCCCGTTGACTGGACGTGCATTGTAGAATTGTGCAGATGCTGCCGGTCGGCAAGGCGAACTGGCATTCTATTCCAAAGATTTACGGGCGGCCAATGGGCGAGAGATTGATGCGTACGGCGAGCCTTGCCGGCCGCATGCGCGGTGAAGAATCCGGCATTGCCGTCTGTCGCGCGCCTGGCATTGCCATACGGCAATCGGCAGATACACCAGCAAACATTCCCTCGGGCCGCAGCGCCTGCGGTACTTTGGCGGAGGCGGCATGAGTCTGCCGGGGGGCAACTCCAACGGCCACGTGGGTCTGCGGCAACTGCTGAGCAGCGCCGCGCAACGACCGCGCCTTCCGCAGCGCATTCGCGATCGCTTCCGTCCGCTGACGCCGGAGCTTCGGCAAACGGTCGAGCAAGCGTTGCGAAATCATTTCTTCGCCGATCGCAGCGTGCACCCCGCCGGCGCCGAAGCACACCTGGCCACTCCGGAGGGCCAGGCGGACCTGGAAAGCCACATTGCCGGCCGGCTGGATGTGTTTCGCACGTGGACCATTCCCTGGCTCGATTCCCTGCTGAAGCTGGAGGGCGCCCGTATCCTGGAGATTGGCTGCGGCACGGGAGCGTCGACGGTCGCGCTCGAGGAACAAGGCGCAGAGGTGGTTGGCGTGGATGTCAGCGCCGCCGCCCTGGCGTCCGCTCGTGAGCGTTGCGCCGCGTACGAGCTACACCCGGAGTTTGTCGAGACCAACGCCACCAGCATCGCTTCCATGTTTGCCGGGCGGCGATTCGACGCCATCCTGTTCTTCGCCGTGGTGGAGCATTTGACGTGGGAGGAGCGCATTGCTTCCCTGCAGGCCGCCTGGAAGCTGCTGCCGCCGAATGGAATTCTGGCTGTGATTGAGGCGCCAAACCGGCTGTGGTACGTCGACATTCATACCACGGACGAGCCGTTTTACAATTGGCTGCCGGACGATGCCGCCATCGCCTACACCCGCTATCTGGCCAGTGGCCCTTCGCGACAATTGTTCACCGAACCCGCCGAAGATGCGAAGCTTCACCTGGCGCGTCTGGGCAGAGGCGTGAGCTACCACGATTTTGTGATCGCCTGGAATATTCCGCGCGACCGGTTGCCGGTGGCGGGATACCTGGCCGAGTTTCACGGCAGCAAATGGGGTAGCGCTCTTGGCCGGCTCACCGCCGGCGGGCGCTATCGCAAACTTCTGTCGAGCGCTGCGCCCGATCTGCATCCGGCCTTTCTGCAGCCAAGTCTTGACCTGGCGTTTCGAAAAGTTGGGAGCTGATATCAATACTGGGCTGCAAACACGAACTCCATCGCGGAACCATGACCGCGGCGGCGAACCTGAGTCGCAAACTCTGAAGGTGCTGGTCTTCCTGGAAGCCAGCAACGTGGCGGGCGCGGTGAAGCCGATCCTGGAATTCGCCCGCGAAGCTGCAGCCGGCAAAGGCGATCGCGACCTATCGCTGACACTGGCGCTGTATGCGCGGTCGGGGCAGGAAAGCAAGTTGACGGATTACCTCCGCGAGCTGGGGATCCCTGTCGAGATTATCGCGGAGCGCCACACCTTTGATCTGCAGGTGATTCCGCAGCTTCGCGAGTTGCAAAGAAAGCTGCAGCCGGACATCGTTTGGACCAACAATACCAAGTCGCACTTCCTGGTGAGACTCAGCGGGCTGCACAGGTCGTGCGAGTGGATTGCGTTTCATCATGGATATACGAAAGAGGCGCGGCGAACCCGCGTCTACAACGAGCTCGACCGCTGGTCGTTGCCGCGGGCCAGGCGGGTGGTCACCGTCTGCAACGACTTTGCGCGGCAGCTCGAAAGCAAGGGGGTTCCGGCGGACCGCATCCGAGTGGTACGCAATCCCATTCGCGTTTCTCCCAGCGTCGGCGAGGCGGAGAGAGCGCGGCTCCGCGCCCAGCTCGGAGTTGACGATGCCGGCGTGCTGTTGAGTGTCGGACGGCTTTCGCGGGAGAAAGGTCATGCCGACCTGCTGCGCGCGATGCAAAAGCTGTGCAGTTCAAGCCCGGGTCCACGGTCGCGGCTGGTGATTGTAGGTGACGGCCCCGAACGCGGTGCTTTGCAAGCGCTATGCTTCACGCTGAAGCTGGAACATTGCGTAACGTTTACGGGTCACCAGGCCGATGTCGGGCCGTACTACGCGATAGCCGACATCTTCGTTCTGCCGTCGCACAGCGAAGGCTCGCCCAATGTTTTGCTGGAGGCGTTGGCTGCCGAGCTGCCGATCGTCGCCACTGCAGTGGGAGGCGTTCCCGAAGTGCTTTCCAACGAGCTCGACGCTCTGCTTGTTCCCAGTCAAGCGCCAGAGGCCCTCGCCAATGCGATTACCCGATTGCTGCAAGAGCCGCAACTTCGACAGCGATTGATTGCCAACGGTAAGGCGGTCGTAGCGAAGCACGATCCGCAAGCCTACTTCCGCAATGTCCTGGGTATCTTCGAGGAGGTCATGGGTGAAGGTGCTGCGGCAAGGCATTAAGCGGACGGCTCAGGGCATCGCGCTGCTGCTCGCGCTGCCGGCGGCCCTGCTCGCCTTGTTCGGGCGCTTTCAGCCGGCTTACTCATTTTTTGCGCAGGCCTTCGCCGTCGGTCCGGGCCTGCCGGGAAGTTATCTTCGCGCGGCTTACTACAAGCTCACGCTTCGCCGCTGTTCGATCGATATCACCATTTCGTTTGGCACATACTTCGTGCAGCCGGACAGCTCGGTAGGCGAGCTGGCGTCGCTTGGAAGCTATTGCGTGGTGGGGCGCGCGGCCATCGGGCCGCGAACGCAGATTGGCTCTCACGTGCTGGTGCCGAGTGGAAAGCGGCAACACCTGCGCAACCCCGACGGCACCTTGAGCGACTGCCTCGACGGGCAGACGGTGATTGGTGCGGACTGCTGGATCGGCGACGCGGCCGTCATCATGGCCGAGCTTGGGGATGGCGTGACCGTCGGCGCAGGCGCTGTGGTGACGCACGCGGTTGCGCCGCACACGGTCGTCGCGGGAAATCCGGCGCGGCCCATTCAGCAGAAGGTCACGGCAGGACAGCTCGGCTGAGGCCAAACGTCACATGTCCGAAACATCGGTAGTACTAACCGGCAGCCCGGTCCGGCGTTCTCCCTTCGACAAGGGCCCGGTTCCCGTACTGATCACCGCGCGCGAGCTGGACCAGGGCGGAGT
>DASRGM010000234.1:0-13404 GCA_035651035.1 Terriglobales bacterium | reverse complement strand
AGCCGACGGCGACAGCAACCCCGATCCAAAGCAACTCCGCCAGCCGGGCGACAATGGTGATTCGCCGGTACAACAAAAAGGTGACGAGCGCTGCGGCCGCAATCGCAACCCAAGTGGCCGGCATGGCCCGCACGCTGACCTCAAAGCGGCCCAGCAGCGGTACCGTGAGCTGGGCGTTGTGCGAAAAAAGCGTTCGCCCTAGTCCGGGCCAGAGATATTCGGCGTACTGCGCCAGCCCGATACATCCCGACGCAACCGAGAGCGGCGCGCTGAACGAAAGCTGCCAGATAAACAGGAACGACAGCAGCCGTCCTAGCGAGTTCGGTCCGTAGATTTCGTTCAGATAGCGATACGATCCACCGGCCTGCGGCATGGCCGCGCCGAGCTCCGCCCAAACCAGGCCATCGCAGAGCGCCAGCACTGCACCGAAGATCCAGCCAAGGATGGCCTGCGGGCCACCTGCCGCCGTGACCGCCAGCGGGATGGTGATGAACGGCCCCACCCCGACCATGTCGATCATGTTCAGCGCGGTCGCGTGTTTTAACGAGATACCTCGTTCCAGCTGCTCTGCCATTTTCTATAGCATTGTCGCACCCGGAATGAGAGAAGCTTCACAGGTGCTTCTTCAGGAACTGCAATGTGCGCTGACCGGCATCGAAGAATTGCAGGCCGTTGAATACGTGACCGGCATCTGGATAGAGCTTCATCTCGTACGGAGTGCCGGCGCGCTCCAGTAATTGCTGGAGCCGTAAGGCCTCGCTCACCGGAACTACCTGGTCGCGCTCGCCATGAAGGATCAGCACCGGAGGCATACGCGTGAAACCGTGCAGCTCCTCGGGCAAGCCGCCGAAGAAATCCACGACGGCGCGGACCCGCGGGTCCACCGAAGCGACGGCCAAGGCCACATAAGCCCCCAGCGAAAAACCGAGCAGGCCGATGCGGTTGGGATCGACTGAACCGTTCTGGCCGGCGAAGGTGATCGCATCCCCAACCGTCCTCATCCAATCCGGAAAATGCTTGAGAGTCGTATCGCGGTCTGCCCAAACCGTGCCGGTCCGTTCGAAGTAATGGACCAGCAAGACGGAATATCCCTGGGCCGCCATCAGCCGGGACGGCTGATCTGACCACGCCTCGCGGATACCGCCCGAGCCGTGCAGCGCCAGGACCGCCGGATATCTGCCCGGCGTTCGCGGTAGGAACTCGCGGATTGTCACCGCGCGTCCACCGCTTTCGAAGCTTGCGCTTGCGGTGCGGACATCAGTGCCCAAGAAATTCATTGGTGAGTGCGCTACTTCGTCTCGTGGCCCACGCTCAGCAGATTGACATACAGGCGAATCGCCCCCGGGACCCCAAAGGGCAGCTGCCGGAAGAACGCGTAGCCGGTGTAAATGTAGTAGCCCTTGCCGTAACGCGCGAGCAGCAGGCCGCCCTTCTGCGGCGACTCGCCGGGATCGTTCGACGCCAGCAGCGGCGTGTATTGCGCATCCCACTGCCCCATGAAGTACAAGCCGCGCTCCTGCACCCAACCGTCAAAATCGCGCTCCGTGATCTGATTTGGATAACGGAAGACGGGACTCTGCGGATCGAGAATCGTGACCGGCGCCTGCTCCACCGTCACTCGGTCGCGGCTCAACTCTGCCGGAAAGGGCGTGTAGTGCCCCGCGTTGAAGTCGCTGGGCGAGGTGTTGTACTGCACCAGCAGCGTGCCGCCGTCGCGTACATAATCCAGCAGGCGCTGATTGCTCTGTTTGACGTCGTCGCGCGTGTCGTATGCCCGAATTCCCAAAACAACTGTGCCGAAGCGGCTTAGATCGCCGTGCGCCAACTCGTCGGGCGACAACATCGTGACCTGCAGGCCTAATTCTTGCAACACCTCGGGAATATCGTCCCCCGCCCCCATCACGTAGCCTATTTGCAGGCCCGCAGGGACCTTCACGCCCACGACGCTCGCGCGCTGCAGGGCCGGCTGATAGTAGAAAAAGCCGCCAAGATCGGGGCGCGCCACCAGGCTGTAGCCTTCGGTGTAGTTGCGCCCGCCTGCCTGAAATTGCGCTCGCACCTGGTAACGCGATTCCCCGGCGCCATCAGGCAACTCCTCAAAGGCAGTGGCCTGCTGCCCGGGCGCCGCAAACGTGACGGTCGCCTCACGCGGTGTGAGGGTCCACTGCGACGGAGCGGAAGGCCGCACGATGCCTTCTCCGCGATCGGTTGTGGTGCGCACGTTGACCGTCAGTTTCGCCGACGAATTCTTCCCTGCCGGAATAATCTGCGTGGCCGGCGATGCCTCGACCGAGAACGGCGGCACCACGGCCAATGGCATCGACCACGCCTCGCCTTTCTCGTCGTGCACTGGGGAGCGCGCCACGGTAGCGATCGCGCCCTCCGCGCCATCGATGACGTAGCTCACGCGCGCGGAAACCGGCGGCGGCGGCAAGGCCAGAGTCTGGTATTGCGGATAGTCGATCTTGTAGATCGCGTCATTCTCGGGATCGTCGCGGTGGAAGTACGCCTTCGTCGGCGGCGCGTCGATGGGCGGCGTCACTCGAAACATCAGCGCGCAACCATCGCCCGGAGCAACGCTCTTCGGCGTCTTATCCATGAACAGCTCCGACGACCAGCCTTCCGGAAGCTCCAGCGAAAACTCCCTCAGGTTCAGCTCCTCCTTGCTCCCGTTGTGCAGGGTAGCGCGCAGCAGGAATGGCTTGCCCGCCGTGATCACTGCGGCAAGCACATCGCCTTCTCCAGTGGAGAAGGTTGTGGCCATGGGACGCCCATCGGGTGTTCCCGGCCCGATTTGCAAATCGATGCCGAAAGCCAGGTTGGCGGCCGCTTCGAACTCCTGTTCCTTCGTCCGCAAATTAACCAGCAGATCAGCCTTCTCCAGCGCCGGCAGCTTCGATCCTTCAACTTGCGCGATCAGCGCGTGTGTCAGCTTCACTCCATGCAACAACGGCGCTCCTGCGGATTGCGGATCTCTGTCGGCGGCGCTGGTGGCATCATCCACCGTCTTGGCAATCGCCTGCAGTTGTGGACGCAACCAGGGGACGGCCGCCTGCGATCCCAGGCTGTCGGCCAGCGCCGGAATTGAAGTGTCGATGCCCTCGAAGAAATCGCTTTCGTGGGCGCCTGACGCGGGCGGCTTGATATCTGCGGTGTCGATCAACTTGTAATAGGTAAAGCGTGGCCCTTCGGGAAGCGTCCACGCCCCGGCACCCTGCGAGAGCTGATGCTTTAATCCCTTCCACGCAAACTGCACATAGGTTTCGCCCAGCAAAGAATCGTATTGCGAGGTTTCCAGCTTGATTGTCCAGTCCTCGCTGGCGCGGACATTGTCCATGTAGAGTTTCTTAGCTTGCCAGGGCTCCAGTCCCTCGCGAATTTGTTCGGGAAAACGCGCCGGATCGGCAGCGGCACGGAAAGCCTCGCGCGTCAGGATGCCGGACGCCTGATGATTGCCGTGTCCATCGCGAGGCGCGCCCTGAAATCGGGTGCAGATTACGTCGGGACGAAAGGTGCGAATCACGCGCACCATGTCTCCCAGCGCAATGTCGTGGCCACCCCACTTCTGAAAGGTCTCGTCGGCAGTCTTGGAGAATCCGAAATCGGCAACGCGAGTGAAGCGCTGCTCAACGCCGTAATAGCGATCGGCGGCCAGCAGTTCGAGCGTGCGGATGATGCCCAACTCGTCGAAGAGATTGCTGCCAACCTTGTTCTGGCCTCCTTCACCGCGATTCAACGTCAGCTGCAAAACGCTGTCGCCGTGCCCGCGCGATTCCAGCGTCAGCATGCCGCCGTCTTCATCGTCAGGATGCGCAACCGTGTGCAACAGCCGCGCCGTGGTGTGCAGCCGGCGCAGCATCAGCTTCAGTCCGGAGGCGCCGGTGTCGACCGGCAGCGGCTTGGTATCGATCCAGGGGGAAGGGACCTGCGCCGCCGCGCTGCCGAGCGCCACCAGGAGAATCAGAATTGCGAAGTTGCGGAGCGATCGGCGCGCAGTGCGTGTCAGGATTGGCATCGGTCAGGAAGAAGTCTCATACAGAGTACACAAAAGCTGTTCGACTTCGGTGTTCGCTCTTCGCCGGAAGGCACTTATTAGGCGCCAGGATTTCGCTGGCGGGTGGAAACCCACCGCTAAGTAGCCTCACGCAAAAGCAATGACAGCAGCGAACGGTAATCGTCAAACGTAGTCCTGGTGCACATAACACCATTTCCACTGATTACCCGACTTGAACGCCTGCATCACAGGATGTCCGGTGTCGTGAAAATGCTGGGTAGCGTGCCGGCCGGGTGACGAATCGCAGCAACCCACGTGTCCACAGACCAGGCACTCCCGCAGTTGAACCCAGCGTTGGCCGGTCTGCAGGCATTCGACACATCCTTCGCCACTGGCCTTCACCTCGGGATGGGCAGCTTTCAGGTGCTCACATTTTGCCATTGGACCTCCTCCACAATAATTTGCTTGGATGTCAGGGCGTTGGCGTGGGATTCGCGCCGGCGAGCGAACGGTCGGCGGCCCTCGCGCGCCCCTGACAGGCATCGGCTGGCGTTTGCGCCGATAATCTGCGCCTTACCCCAAGGTCACCATCTGTTAACGGAACCTTTTGCCGCCCCGCCCGTATAAAGCTGCAGAAGTTGGTCCGGTGTTGGCAAGGGCCGTTGCCGGGACAAAGTTTGCTGAAAAAATTGCGAGGAGCCGTTCGGGTAGTGCTGGCCTTCAGGCCAGCGGTTAGAGGCCGCTTATTTCCGGACCTCGAGCCGGCTTCAGCCGGCGATACACCGTCGGGTGGGAGTTTTTCAGCGAACTGCACAACCATCACGTGAAAGACGCCCCACGCTAAGACAGCGCTGGAGTGAGTTTCAGAAGGAGACCATCATGGACGCAAAATACAACTGGCTGATCGACAACGGTGCGGTGCGGCTCACGCTGAACACTTTGGCCTTGGCGCTATGGTTGGCGACCGCCGTGGGACTGCTCGAGATCGCCTCCAAGGTCTAAGCAAGCTTTTCAAAGAGCGCGAATCCGATCGCGCAAAACGAGGCCCCGGCCGGCTGCCTCCGCTGCACTGGCCGGGTGACGTACGAAACCCCGCTCCCCTCCAGCGGGGTTTCGTGTCAGTGGATAGCGGAAAGCGCCCGGTAGTTCGTCGGCAGCACCTACTCGCGGGTAGTGGTGCAGTTTGGAATTTGTAGTGGTGGAAGAGCCGGGCTTCAGCCCGGCGACACCATGGGCCATTGACGGCGGCTTTAGCCGCTGTTTCATCGTCGTCCTTTCGGCACGGCCGAAGCCGTGCCCTTTCCCCGCCCAGATTTCAAACCGACCACTACCTACTCGCGCTTTTTGGTACAGAAAGCGGCGAAACGGGTATGATGACTATCCACTAACCACTGCTTCATGGGTCGCGAACTTCAGTGCGCTGTCCGCTTCGGCGGCAAGACCGCCACTGGTAGAGCCCTGCTGGAAACAAATGAAATCGTCTTTCGCGGAGAGCTTCGGCTGAAGATTCCTCTGGCATCGCTGCAATCGGTTGCGGCTCGCGACGGCGAGTTGCATCTGCTGTGGCCAGAGGGCGCCGCTGTGTTTGAGCTTGGCGATCAGGCGGAGAAGTGGGCTTACAAGATTCTGCACCCCAGGAGCACGGCGGAAAAGCTGGGCCTCAAGCCGGGGCTGACGGTTTCGCTGCTCGGTGACTTTGACGACAGCTTTGCCGAGCAGCTACGGAATGCGGCCAAAGAATTTTCGCAATCGAAGCCCATCGAGAATTCCGACTTGATTTTCGTTGGTGCGCCGCGCTCGCCTGCACTGACGCGATTGAAGGGATTGGCGCAATCGATAAAAAACAGCGGGGCGCTGTGGGTTGTTTACCCGAAAGGCCGCCAGGAGATCACGGAGGCGCAGGTCCTGGCCGCGGGCAGACAGGCCGGGCTGGTTGATGTGAAAGTTGCGAGCTTCTCCGCGACCCACACGGCGTTGAAGTTCGTGCGGCCGAAACTAAAGCGATAGTTCGCCTGTGTGAATCCGACGCCAGGGCCGCACTTTGTCCTTCTCTATCCGCGGCTGGTTTCCACTTCCCGCAGGCGTGCCGCCTTGCCCCGCAGCCCGCGCAGGTAGTACAGCTTGGCGCGGCGCACGTGCGCCGAGCGCAGCACGTCGATCTTATCGATGACTTTGGAGTTTATTGGGAAGATGCGCTCCACGCCTTGCCCGAAGCTCATCTTGCGCACCGTAAAGCTGGGCTGCGACCCTTTGCTCTTCGCGATGACCAGGCCCTCAAAGGCCTGCAGACGTTCCTTGTCACCTTCCTTGATCCTCACCTGCACGCGGACGGTGTCGCCGGGTTTAAAGTTGGGAAGATCGGTGCGCCGTGTCTTGGCGAGCAAGCGATCGATAATCGGAGAATTCGACATTGTCTGTTCCTCTCGGAACTAGCTACTAGCGACTAGCAGCTAGCAATTAGCTTGAATCTTTGAACTACTTATTCCGCGCGTAATCTCCCGCGCTCAGGAAATGCAACGAGACGTAAGGCTCGTCGCCAAGCACCCAACTGTCGTGGCCCGGCGGGATGTAGAACACGTCGCCCGCGCGCATCTCGATCACGCGGCCGTCATCCATCGCCGCTGTGGCGCGACCCGCTATCACCATTCCTACGTGCTCGACCATGCAACTCTTCGCGCCGCTCGCCCTGCCCACATGCTCAGACCATTTCCATCCTGGTTCGTAAGTCGCGCGCCCAATCGTCATCCCGCCCAGGTGCACCAGTTCGAACTTGCCCTTCTCGAAGGTGCGCACATCGTCGGGGTGATCGAAGCGCTTCAGGATCACATCGCTTACTAACTCGCGAGTCATGCTTCCCCTTCGATCTCCGCCAATAACCGCTCGTCTTCCCGGCTGAGCGGCTGGGTGCGCAGCAGCTCCGGCCGGTTGCGCAGCGTCTTCTGCAAAGCGCAACGCCTTCGCCAGCGGCGTATTTCCTCATGGTTCCCGTTCACCAGCACCTCGGGCACCTTCATACCGCGAAATTCCGCCGGCCGCGTGTAATGCGGATAATCCAGCAATCCCCCGGAGGCGCAGGTCGAAGTGGGCGGATCACCTTCACTTCTCGGTTGCTGCGGTGCGCTCGCCGTAAACGACTCCTGCTGCGACGAGGCTGCGTTACCCAGCGCTCCCGGCAACAGGCGTGTCACCGCGTCGACGATGATCGTGGCCCCCAACTCACCGCCGCTAAGCACAAAATCGCCGACCGAGATTTCGCAGTCGGCAAGGTACTCGTTCACCCGCTCATCCACGCCTTCATAGCGCCCGCAGATGAGCACAATGCGCTCGCGCGCCGTCATCTGCTGCGCAACGGCCTGGTTGAACATCTGCCCCTGCGGCGACAGCAGCACCACCAAGTCCCCCGCATGCTCGCCAACCCTGGTTTCACGCGGCGCCAGCTTCAGCGACTCGATGCACTCAAAAATCGGCTCCGGCTTCAGCACCATGCCTTCGCCACCGCCGAATGGCCGGTCATCTACGGTGCGATGGCGATCTCGCGCGAACTCCCGCAGATCGTGAATCGTGATTTCAATGAGCCCGGCCTCGCGGGCCCGGCGCACGATGCCATAATCCAGCGGCCCGCGAAAAAAGTCGGGAAAGATCGTGATGATCTCGAACTTCATTCGTCATGTCGTCTTAACTGCGCTTGCGCCCTTCACCGGCCGCGCGCGCCTCTTCGGCTTCCTGCCTCTGGCGCTGCTTTTCTTCCTCGGTCAACGGTGCATCGACATCCAGCAGCCCTTCGGGCAATTCCATGTCAATTCGTTTGCTGCCAGCGTCGAGCTTCTTCACGTACGCTTCGGCAAACGGAAGCAGCACTTCGTTCTGCGTCGCGCACACCGGCAGCTTCACTACCAGCAGCGGCGCCTCGCCCGCGCCGAAACGCACCTCGCTCACCCGTCCCAGAAAGCGTTCGCCGCCGTTGATCCACACATCGCTGCCAACGATGTCATTCACGTATGCCGCGCCCTCTTCCAAGTTCGTACGCTGCTCCTGCGGCACCTGAACCTCACATCCGGCAAGCCGCTCGGCATCGCCAATGCTGTCCACGCCGGCGAACTTCAGCACCACGCCGCCTTTGTGGAACCAGTGCTCCTCGAGTTGCAGCTCGCGGCGGCTGCCATCCGGCGCCAGGCACCACAAGGTGTTGCGCTCGGCAAAGCGCTCCGGAAAATCGGTGTGCAGCTCCGCCAGCACTTCGCCGCGGCGACCTTGTGGCCGCAGCACCCGCGCGATGGTGATGAACTCGCCGGCTATTCCACAATCTCCAACTGATAGCGCTTGCGGGTGCGCAGGCTGGCCGAGTGCAAAATCATCCGCAGGCTGCGCGCCGTTCGCCCGTGCCGCCCGATGATGCGTCCCAGATCTTCTTCGGCGACAATCAGCTCCAGCACCGTCTGCCCATTCTCTTCAAAGGGCTCGACCGTGACCTCTTGCGGCGCGTCCACAATGGCTTTGGCCAGCAGCTCCATTAGCCCAACCATGTCCGGTTTGCTATCCGACATTGTCAGAGTCTCCGCGATCAGGCCGCGCTCGGCGTCTCGGGCGAAGCTTCCGGCTTCGTCGAGGGCTCGGGTGCAGGGGGCGTGCTAGCCGGCGCCTTGTCCACCAGCTTCTTCACGCGGTCCGACAGCTGCGCGCCCTTCGACGTCCAATATGCGACGCGTTCGCGCTTCAGCTCGACGGTCGCGGGATTGGTGCGTGGGTTATACGTCCCCACCACTTCCACCGAGCGGCCGTCGCGTGCCCGGTCTTTTTCGATTACGACAATGCGGTAATACGGCTGTTTGCGCGCGCCACGGCGCGATAGGCGAATCATCAACACAGAAGATGGTTTCCTTTCGAGTTCGGTGAAAAGTCCCTCAGGCGAGATGACCGGCTTACAGATGCTCCAGCGATCCAGTCGCTACCGCATCTCGAAGGACGCAGCTTGGCGTCCATCGGACCTCATATTGCTTGAGGCAACAACTTTTCAATTATCCCGGATGCTTACTGGGTTTGGCAAGGGTTACAGTTTCTCGTAGAAGTCACATGCCGAGCACGAAATGTACATTCCGCCGGCAATATTGCGCTCGCGGTCCTTCACGCGCTTGACCACGCGCGTAGGCTTGCCGCATTTCGGGCAATCCGTGCTCTTGCTGGTGTCCATGACCTTCTTGCGGTCTGCAGTCTTGGCAATTTTGGCCATTAAAACGTCGTTCTCCTCAAGATAAAAGCCGCCGCGCAGCAGCACACTTGCGCCCTGTACGGCAGCGGCTCTCTAGATTCTACATGAATTGCGGACAGCTACTGGAAACGAACCGGCTCATGGCTCCGGGTTAGCCCTTCACCTGTACCTTGGAAAAGGTAAGGATCACGCGGCCCGAGGTCGGCTGCCCAAAGGCCGTGGCCGGCTGGAAGGTGGTGAAGATTAGCATGTTCTTCAACTGCGGCAACACCGCCTGCGCCTCTTCCGGAGCCGAGAGAATACGATAATCCTGCACCCGGCCGTCGGGCCCGACATAGGCTTCCACCACCAGCGACTCCGCGGAGGTGACTCCCATGGTCAGCTCGAACGGAGTGGACTGCAGTTGCGCCGGCGTGTAGAGCACCGTGGGCACGTCGTTGGACGCTCGCACCTGCGCCGGATAATAGAGGAAGCTGATGAGCATGCCGAAGATGATCAGCGTGGTCACCAGCCCGCCGGTCGCGGGCACCATGATGGCATTGAAGGCATTGTCCCAGCGGAGTACCAGTCTCTCCCAGCGCGAGCGGCGGGAATTGGCTATCTCCTGCGAAAGCGCGACTCGCAGCCGCAGCGCAAGGTCCGGCGGCGGGCTCTTCCTGCCCAGCGATCCCACTATCGACTGTGTCTGCTGCAGAGCGGCGAAGTGGCCGCCACATCCGGCACACGCCCGGACATGCTCGTTCATTTGCGCCAACTGGCTGCGCGTAACACACCCGTCGAGGTAAGACGACATGAGCTTCTTGGCGGCGGAGCAGTTCACGGCATCACCTCCATCTTGCGGCGGCCGATGCGACGTTCGCTCGATTCGGCGGGTACAAACCCGAAATCCGGCAGGTGACGCTCCAAGCGTTTGCGCAGCGCCTCCCGTCCGCGCACCAGGCGCGACTTGACCGTGCCCAGCGTGGTTTGCATGACTTCCGCGATCTGCTCGTAGGTCAGCTCTTCAATGTCGCGCAGCATAACAGTCGTACGATACGGCTCGGCCAGCGCCTTCAGTTCGGTTTCCACCCGGCTGCGCAGCTCTTCGTCATACAGGTTCTCCAGCGGCGACTTGCCCTCGTCGACCAGGACCTCTTTGGCAGTCGGTAGCGGGTCGTACTCACTCCCACTGGAGGTTTCGATGGGAGTTTCACGGAACTTATGGCGGAACCACCAGCGCCGCCGGTTGGCCGCCTCATGCAGCGCGATGCGGTAGATCCAGGTCTTCAGGCTAGAATCGGAATGAAAGTTCTTGATGCCGCGAAAGACCTTGATGAAAACTTCCTGCGTAGTGTCGGCAGCGTCGGCGGGGTCGTCGAGTATGCGATAAACCAGGCTATAGACCGGCTGGTTGTAGTGCGCGATCAGCCAGCCGAAGGCCTCCTCCGATCCGGCCTTGAGATCGGCCACGACCGAGGCTTCCTCCGTGCGTACTCCTATCGCACCAGCGAGTTCACTCAACGTTGTTGCTCCCGCCACGGGCGGCACCTCAATCATATCCAGTTTGCTGACCAGCAACAACTATGGGGACCGAAGTCGCTCTGTCCCCCCGGCCTGCCCCTCCCCGGCGAATACATGCCGCGGGGCAGCCTACTGCGGACTGACAGTGATATAGACCCCGCAGCGGCAAAGAAGGTTCCCGCTATCTTGAGGACGAATGCACGGAACGTTGAGGCAAAGTCGAGGAAAACCGGGCCAAAGCACCTTTTATTGCGACTTCGCGGATGGAGCGGCAGGCGTGCTGGAGTTGGAACCGCCGGCGCTGGAAGCCGTCGAGGGCTTCTTCTTGTGCGTGGTCTTCTTCGGCGGCTCGGTATCGTCGACGATGACCTTCTTGGGAGGAGTCGCGGTCGCCGCCTGCTGCTGCAGGGTGCGTACCTGGGTACGCAACTGGTTCAGTTCCGCCTGGTTCGACGCCGTAAGCTGCTCCAGGTTATCGCCCAGATCGCGTCGCACCGAATCCATCATATTCAACTGCTGGAGAAGTTCGTCGTAATCGTTTCGAGGTCCGAACGCGCCCGCGGCTTCTGTGAAGGATGCGAATACGTCATACAGCGTGTTCAGGTTGCGATACAGCTTGAACCCGGCGTTCAAATCCTGTGGCGCCGCGCGAAAGCCATCGATCAGGACGGGCAGCGCACTGCTAAGGTTGCGTCGGAGTGAATCGGCATTGGTCTGCGCCTGCTGCTTGGAAGCCGCATCGGTCTTCCACTTCTCGATCCGCATCCGGCCGATCTCGAGATTGGCCTGCGTCGCCACTGCCTGCAAACGGTCAAGGTCAGCCGCCACAGGAGAGGCCTGCCCAGCATTTGGCCGAGACGCCGCAACCGGCGCCTGTTGCGCGACTGCAAGCGTTGCCGCAAGTACTAAGCAGACAGCAAATGCCATCTCTGTCCATCGCGTCCTGGAGACAGTCGTCATCGCCCGCCGAATGCGCCAAACCGCTGCGAACTCTGACGGCGAAAACATGACCAGAATTGGATGCACAGCAGCCCCTCCCGGGGTGCAGCAGCTAACATCGTAAGCTCATTCCGTCTCGGCCGCCGCGGCGTATCGTGTCTGACAAAGCATCGGTCGTGTTTGACGAACCCGGAACGCTGGGAGAAAATACAAGGGGCGCGTTTCGCGCACCATCCTTCATCGTGGGCCTGTGGCGCAGCTGGGAGCGCGCTTCCATGGCATGGAAGAGGTCGTCGGTTCGATCCCGACCAGGTCCACCAAGTTCCCCCTCTTACTCCCAGACCCTAAGAAATCGACCAAGTTACCCGCAAGCCATTGCGCCGCTTCTGCCGGCACAGGTGCGCTGCGGCATATCGAAAAAGGATTGCCCCTCGCCACGAAATCCTTGAAAATGGCGGGCGCTGCTTCGGAAAATGTTACCTGCTTGGACAAAAGGGGGCGGTCATGCGCGAAACCCTTTGCAATCTGGCTGCAGCCTCGGGCACAACTACGCGTGCAAGACAACGCACATTTCCCACTCTCGTTACCGCTCTCGTCGCTTTGGTCCTGCTGGCATCGGCGCACGCTCAACGATGCACGGGCAACATCCAGGTGGGGTGCACCGATGAAGGCGCCGTCTGCAGTCCGGTCACCAGCGGCGTCGGACCGAAGGGACGCTGCGCGACGCCATCAGGATTTCCCAAAGGTGAGCGCGAGTGCAATTGCGTCGGCGCGCCGCCAATCGTGCTTTCCGGAACCTGGCTTGGCGATGACGGCGGCCTCTACTATGTGCGCCAGATCGGCAATGAGTTGTGGTGGGCCGGATTCAGCACCGACACGCTGGAGTGCGCCGCCGACCTCCATATTGGCCTTGCCTTCACCAACGTCTTCCACGGCACCATCTCCGGAAGCACGGCCAGCGGCGACTGGGTCGATGTCCCGCGCGGCCAAAGCTTGCAGAACGGAACGCTGACGCTGACCGTTTCCAACAACCTGATTCAGCGCCAGGCGGCGACCGGCGGCTTCGGAGCAACTCAATGGACGCGCACCGGCCCACCTCACGCTCCGGACGACATCTTCAACACCTTCGACAAGGTAAAGAAGAACCAGAATGCCTGGCACGATCATTCCCTGCTGGACAACCTGAAACCTGCGAAGGCCAAAGCGGTTGCCATCTTCGGCGCCATCACGCAGACGACCGATCCCAATCCGATGCACGTCAATTACTCGACGTCGGATGGTCGAGGCTACAACGACTTCATCTGCCTCAACGGTAACGACAGTCCTCCCGACGGCGATATCGACTTCGACATCGCTGTCGATCGCCAGGACCTGGATCGTCAAATCGGTTTCTGGACTGGCGGCTGGGAAACCAATCACAGCATTACGCCCGACAACTTCCGCGCCAAGCTCAACGAACATAATCTGCTGCACATCGAGTCGATCATGTACGGCGGAACCACCGAATGCGGCGACGACGGGCCTACCTCGTTCTTGCTCCCGGGCTGGCAGCAGTCGGGCTCCCGCAGCGTGGTGTTCAATGGCGTACCGCTCGCAGGCCACATGGACTTGACCGATGGCCCAAGCTCGGCGCGCGTGAACGCAATCCTGGGTACACCCATCGCGTTCGGAAGCCGGGTTCGGGTGACCGGCAATCTGGTGCTTGATTGCGGCCATGGCTGGACGCGTCCCTGCGACGAGGATGACGCCGGCACGCAAAACCAGG
>DASRGM010000233.1:0-12720 GCA_035651035.1 Terriglobales bacterium | reverse complement strand
AGGCGCAATCGCCGGCTTAGGCGGACTGGGGCTAGGCGTGGCGCTGCGTGTTTCCATGCCAGTATTGTTCGTGATGTCGGCCGGCTGCCTGACCTTCGCCAACCTGGCTACGCTGCTGCAGGTCGTCTTGATTCAGAAGCCCTGGCTGACGCCGCGCCTGGGCCTGCTGCAACTGGCGCCGGCGCGAGAGCTTTTGCGCTCGGGCGCATCTTTCTTCCTGATCCAGGCGGCCGCGGTCGTCGTATTCAGCTCCGACAATGTGGTAGTCAGCCACTATCTCGGCGCTTCCGAGGTGACGCCTTACAGCGTGAGCTGGAGGGTGGTGGGTTTGGTGGCCGTCTTGCAGTCGCTGCTCTTCCCGGCGTTGTGGCCGGCCTACGCCGAAGCCTATGCCCGGCGCGACTACGGCTGGATCCGGCGCACCTTTGCGTTCGTGATGAAGGGCACCATCGGGTTGAACCTGTTGTGCGTGGCGGGCTTGCTGCTGTTCGGCCGGACGGCAATTCGCCTGTGGGCCGGCCCGGCAGCCGTTCCCACACCGCTCTTGCTGGCGGCCATGTGCCTGTGGTCGCTGATCAGTGGCTTTATGACCGTCGAATCCTGCCTGCTGGCGGCGCTGAATCGCACAGGCGCGCAGGCGCTGCTTTCAATTCTGGCCGCAGCCATGAACCTCGCGTTGTCATTACTGTGGGTGCGGCACATCGGATCGCTCGGCGTCATTGCCGGAACCATCGTCTCGTATCTGTCGATACTGGTTGTGCCGCAAACGTTGATTGTCCGCAGCGTGTGGAAAAACGAGCTTGCCGCAGAAGCGCCGGTTGCCGGCGTTCGCGCGCCTGTCGCCGATCGATCACCGCAGGGCTTCGCCCAGCTTGCCGGCGGCAATCAGGGCTGAAATTTTGGCGATGTCCGGCGAGAACACTCGATCTTCAATGACCGGAGATACCACGGCGCGAATGGCCGCCAGCGCGATTTGTCCGCGCTTGCTGGTCTCGAGAGGTGCGCGGAAGTAATGACCCTGCGCGGCCGCCATAGCCTCGATGGCCAGCACGTTACGCGTGTTGGCCACAATCCGAAGCAGCTTGTTGGCCGAGGTCATGCCCATCGAAACATAATCTTCCTTGTTCCCCGAGGTGGTGATCGAGTCGACGCTGGCGGGATGCGAGAGCACCTTGTTTTCGTTGACCAGCGCCGCCGCTGTGACCTGCGGCAACATGAAGCCCGAGTTCAGCCCTGCTCCCGGCGCAAGAAACGCAGGCAGCCCCTCGTTCAGCGCGGGATTCACTAACCGCTCCAGGCGGCGCTCGGAGATGCCCGCCAGCGCGCTGAGTGCGATCGCCATAAAGTCGAGAGCGAAGGCCAGCGGCTGTCCATGAAAGTTTCCGCCGGAGAGAATGACGCCCGGCAAAGCGACACCTCCCGGACGCTTGGTGGGCCCGGTCTTTCGCTCTTCGGAAAACACCAGCGGATTATCGACGGCGGAGTTCATCTCCACTTCGAACACCTGGCGGCAATGTGCCAGAGTATCGCGCACTGCCCCGTGCACCTGCGGCATACAACGCAACGAATAGGCGTCCTGCACCTTCTGACATTCGAGGTGAGACTCGCGAATGACGCTGCCTTCGAGCAGGCGCCGCAGATTTTGGGCCACCAGCATCTGCCCGGAATGCGGCCGCGCCTTCTGAATGCGTTCGTCAAACGCAACATCGGTGCCTTTCAACGCGTCGAGCGTAAGGGCGCCAATCACATCAGCGGCATCGGCGAGGACCTCGGCCTCAAGCAGGGCCAGGATGCCGACTGCCAGCATCCCCTGAGTCCCATTAATGAGCGAAATGGCTTCCTTGGCCTGCAGCTCCAGCGGCGCGATTTCGGCCTTCTTCATGGCGGTAGCTGCGTGCATGCGTTTGCCTTCATGCACCACTTCGCCTTCGCCGATCATGCCGAGAGCAAGGTGCGCCAAAGGGGCAAGATCGCCGCTCGCACCCACGCTGCCCTGCGACGGCACCACCGGATGCACACCGCGGTTCAGCATCTCGCATAGCGTGTCGATGACCAGCGGCCGCACTCCGGAATAGCCCTTGGCGAGAGAGTTGGCCCGCAGCAACATCATGGCGCGGGTCACGTCCTGCGCCAGCGGCTCGCCTACCCCCACACAGTGGGAGCGGATGAGGTTCAGTTGCAGCTGCCGCACGTCGTGCAGGGGAATGTGCATGTCGGCCAGGTGACCGACGCCGGTATTGACGGCATAGGCGACGATCTCGTTTTCCACCAGGTGATCGACGACGGAGCGCGCCCGCTCGACGGCGGCGCGTGCCTCCGCCAGCAGCAGCACCGGGCGACGTTCGCACGCCACCTGGCCGACATCTGCCAGCGTCAGATCGTTGCCGTTGATGTGCAGTGCCTGCATGACAGTTCAGTGTGCCACAGAGAATGGCTATAGCACGCCTTGCGGCGCGAAGATCGAAAGAGATTCGTGTTCAGAACCGCCCTCGCACAACGTCGCCCCTGAGGCCCGGCCTCAGGCCTTACCGGCGACCCTCAGAAACGAGCTGCGGTACTTCTCCGGCAGGGACATACGCTTGAAGTCTGCGTCCACGACGATGTGGATGGTCTCGCCTTCCGCCAGCAGGGCGCCATCCTGATCGCGCAGGACCTCATAGGTGAAGTGCAGCAGCGAATCGCGAACATTCACCAGCCGGGTGCGAATCATGACAACGTCATCGTACATGGCGGGCGCTTTGAAGCGGCATCGCGCCTCCACCACGGCAAGGTTAGTCCCATCCTGATGCTCCATGTCGCGATAGGTGTAGCCCAACTCGCGCAGCATCTCGACGCGGCCCACCTCGAACCAAATGATGTAGTTGGAGTGATAGACCACGCCCATCTGGTCGGTCTCGGCATAGCGCACGCGCAAGCGCGTTTCGAATGGCTTCGCCAGATGTGTTGTTTCGGTCTCCAAGTCAGGCACTCGTACAGCAAAGACCGGGCGCCGCAGGAACGCAGCGCCCGGTGCAGAAAAATCATGTGAATCAGTGGCTCGGCTTCTGGGCCGGAGGCGTACTGGTGGAACCCGCGGCCGGAGTTGAAGTCATGATCGTCGCATTGCCTGAGCTCGTAGTAACAGCGCCGGCCGCTGTCGCAGCCCCATTCTTCACAAACTGCCCACGCACCGGCTCGCCGGAAGCTACTGGCTTGCCGTCGGCGATGTAGTCGGTGAACTGCGCCGGGATGGGAGTGCCCGGTGACTTCTGCAGTTGAAAATGCAAATGTGGAACCGGTCCGGCGCCGCTGTTGCCGCATTCCGCAAGCACCTCTCCCTGCTTCACCTTGTCGCCGCGCTTCACCTTTAGGCTGTTTTGCTTCAGATGATTCATCACAGCCGTTTCGTGCGCGTCGCCTTCTTCATGCAGGATCGCCACCAGATTGCCGTCGGGGGGGTCACCGCTGGGTTTTCCCGGCGGATTATCGTCGTAGCCCTGCTCAGCCTTGCTCACCGTTCCGTCGAAGGGCGCCAGCACCGGCTGGCCAAAACAGTAATAATCCTCATTCTTGCTGCCGACCCCTCCCGCTCCGGAGAACAAACGGCCGTTCTTCAGGTAAGCGAAGTCCATCCCAAAACGCTGGTCATCAGTAAACGCATAGGGATTCTGGAACGGAGTACGCCCTCCCTGGTACACCAGCCACTCGCCATTGAACGGAAGCTTCAGCTTGGCGGTGTCCTGGTAACCCGCGAAACGTCCTTCCGCTACTCGCTCGGGAATTGCTTTGATGTCGAAAGCGTCGATCTGGCCGCGCTGGTTGATGGTGATGCTCACCACGATAGGAACGGGCCGGCGCACGTTGGCGTAACGCGACATGCGCGAGTAAACCGTGTCGGGAGCGAACAGATAAGGAACGAAGTTCTCTTCCATCATCGTGCTTTCCGGACCCAACGCCTCGTGGTACTTCTT
This sequence comes from Terriglobales bacterium, assembly GCA_035651035.1. GTDB lineage: Bacteria > Acidobacteriota > Terriglobia > Terriglobales > Acidobacteriaceae > Bog-257. The sequence goes on along the minus strand of DASRGM010000233.1, from coordinate 8,770 downwards.
GTTGATGGCAGTGAACCGTTCTTCCTTGCCGGAAACTTTCTTCAGCCCTTCGGAGAGCGATGCCCACATCCTCGAACTCTCTCCATGGTTAAACATCTCGAAGATCTCGCGGGCGCGTGCCTCCGCGGCCTTGCTCATGACCGGATAAGCGCCGCCGATCACCGGTTTAATGGGCGCTTCTGGAGTTTTTTCCTGGGGAAGCTGAGCTCCCTCCTCTTGCGAGGCAGGCGGCGTTGCGGGATTCTGCGCCGGTGGTTGTTGTTGCGCGAACAGGCCCACCGTGAATACCAAGATTGCAGTGGTCACTACCATCCAATGCAGACGAAAGTTCATCCTTCTCTCCGTGGTAAATGGCTGCGGCTTACCCTCGCGACCAGGGCCCTCCGCATCGAGTTCGTTCCTATGATCCGCCGCTGTCTCCTGGCACTTGGCCGGCGACTCGCGTGGCTCGACTCTGCAGTGCTTGCCTTAGCCGAGCGCCGCGTGCCAACGGCTTCCTCGCAAAATGCTCGAAGAGAGGCATTGTAACAAGAGATGCGTGTGTGCTGCTGATCCCGGCCACACGAAAGACGGCCGGTCGGCGCAACGAGGGAATCGGCATCATTACAATCCCGTGATAACACCTCGCGCCTGGGCTCGCGGCTTCGGTCACAAGGGTGCGGCCGGAGATGCTATCCGAGAAAGCCCACCCTTCAAGTCCCGCGCCAGCAGGCGATGAAACAAATGCTCGCCGGCTTCGCGTCGTACCGAGAGGCGTCCCGCGCCGTAGGCGCGCGAATGCAGGCCGCGCTGCACGGCTTCGCAGATGGCCACATCCTCATCGTTCACCCGTTCACCGACGGCGATGCTCTGGCGATTGCGCTCGGCAGCCGCGGCGCTCACATCGTCGAAGTAAAAATTGAAGACGACCGTGCAGCCATCGACGCCGTCCGGCAGCACCAGGTTCGTGTCCATGTATCCGCGGTACAGGTTGATCATGAAGTTGGGATAGAGCCAGAAGTAGCGGGCACGGTCGCCGCTGCGCGTTGCCGCGGTCGCAGCGTCTGCCTGCGATGCGGTCATCGGACTGGACTGCAGGCAGTATCGGTCTTCGGTTTCGATGGTGTACTGCTTGTACTCCAGCACGCTGTTCAGCGCTTTGTGCAGGTGCGGGACGTGATAGCCGCCGTCGAGATAATTGTCCACGAACACCTTCCAGTTGCACTTGAGGCGGTAGGAGCGCCGCTCGAAAAAATGCAGTGCAGCGAGGCCCAGGGGAGCGATCTGACCCGCCAATCCTCCCAGAAACGCCGGTAACGGAGTTGCATTGGGATCGAGGTTGACGAATACGAACGGCTCCCAGCTGTCGACACGCACGGGAACTAACCCGTTGCGGGCGCGGTCAAAGTCGCAGACTGCATCGAACTCGGGTGCACCCTTCAGCGCTCCATCCAGGCCGTAGCTCCAGCCGTGATAAGGACAGCGGAAAACGTTGGCGTGTCCCTTCGGCTCGGTTACTACCGCGGCAGCATGGTGACGGCAGACGTTGTAGAACGCGCGCAGCTGCCGATCGGCGCCGCGCACGATGATTAGTGGCTCGCCCGCCAGCTCGGCAGCGACAAAAGCTCCGGCATCCTGGAGCTGATCGGCCCGCGCGACAACCTGCCACGTCCGCCCGAACACATTCTCGCGTTCCAGCTCCGCAATCCTTTCGTCCACATACCACGAGGCCGGAATAGTGGAGGCGTGCTCCAGCGGCGAGTGTTCGTCGTATGCGGCCAGAAGATCGGCGAGAGGAGAAAGCATCGGGGACGAGCTCCGCGCGAAAAATCATAGCAGGAGACGCGAAGGGTGAGCCTGAAGCAGGATCACGTCGCTTCGGGCTTGGACGCCATCACCCGGAGCTGCCAGGACCATCACCGCGCGGTCCGGCAGATCATCGCCCTCCCAGGAAATATCCGCCATAGCGACACCCCATGCGATAGGTGAGCCGGGCGTGACAGCGATAAGGAGTCTCGCCCTTGAGCTGGAACTCCACAATGACGACTTCGCCGATGTTCAGCTGCGCTGGCGTCTCGAAGGCCATTCCACCCTCGCATAAGTCCGTGCAGATGGCGTCTTCCGACTTCTCGCGGGTTGGGCTGTAGGTGAACACACGCACCGGAATCCGGAGAGCAATCCGGTCGCCGCGTCGCCGATCAGAGGTAGGCGGCACATCCGGAGCAGTATCGACGGAGCTACGCAACGGCTTCATGGGCTGGCTCTGCCGCGCCATTCGACAAAAGCGTGACAACAAAGTCATCGGCCGGCAAGCCGAATTCTTGACTGGGAAAGCAGCGTTGGCCCGAGCGTCTCAATTTGAGATAGCTTCCGATATGGGAGCACCGCGCGCCCGCTTACTGCGCGTTACAATTGCCGGCATGAAGTCGAATCCGGAAGAGCTGCTGCGTCCGCGCGACGCCGCCGTCGCCATGGGGATCAGCTATGCCAGCCTGAAGCAGTGGATCTACAAAGGCAAGCTGCGCACGGTGCAGACCGCCGGCGGGCATCATCGTATTCCGCTCAGCGAGATCGACCGCTTCCTCTTCAAGTCGCTCGGCAAGCAGCCGGCCGAGAGCCGCGCCAACTTCCGTACCATCAGCGGACGCAATCAGCTGGTGGGCCGCATTGTCGAGATACGCATTGAAGGGCTGCTGGCTCAGGTGCGGCTGTCGATTGGCGGGCAGCACATCACCTCCATCATCACCGCCGACGCGGCGCGCGAGATGCGCCTGAAGCGCGGCGACAAGGCCGCGGCGCTGGTCAAGAGCACGGAAGTCATGATCGTGCGGGTGTAGCGGAGCGATTAGCCCACCCATTCGAAAATCGCGAATGAGTGGGGCACCCGGCGGAGCGTCTGAACCTCGCCGACAATTACAAATTCAAAGACAGGAAAAATCGGGTGACCGATGCGGGCCCAGGCGAGGCCAAAACAAGGCCAAACCTGGGGCGCCGGTCACCCGACCTGCTTATGGCAGGTAATAGCGGAAGGAGGTGAAGAACATGTTGTCGATGGCGGTCGGGTTCTGGATGGTCGGCGCAGGCGACTTGCCGCCGGTGCCAGCCCAGGCCGTCTTGGTCAGGTAGGAGTACTGCAGGCCCATCTGCAGGCGTCCCTTGGGGCCGTTGTAGAACTTGTACCAGAAGCCGCCGGTGCCTTCGAGGATGTCCTTGGTGTCGGCGGTGCAATTGGCCAGGCCGCCGGGATTGAAGCCCGCGGTCAAGCCGGAGCTGGGCAGCGTCTCGACGTTGCAGCCGGAGTTGTTCAGGAACAGCGCGCCGTAACCGATGGCGGGCTGGCCCTTCGAGTTCAGGAACTCGGTGCGGTCGGCATACTCGATGCCGCCGTTACCGTACCAATCCCACTTCGGCGAGTGATACTCCAGCGTCAACAGTCCCTGATAGGCAAGGATGGGCGTCACCACGCCATTGGAGGCAATGGTCGCGTCCGAGAGTCCGGCGGTTCCGTAGCGGCCTAACCCCTTGCCGGCCAAGGCGTGAATGCCCACGTCGAAGTGCTTTTCGAACAGCGACCAGCGGGCGTTGCCGCCGCCGCCGCCCGTCCAGGTATTGGCGTTATAAGCGCCCAGGGGACTTGGCGTGGTCAGCCCGGCATTGGGGAAGACGCGATCGCGTAACTGGGTCCCAATCCCGAAGATCTCATAGTGGCCGCCAAAACCCGGCTGAAAGGCGAGCTTGCCGATGAAGTCGGGCGCCGCGTTGAAAGAGTAGTTAGCGATGTTGGTACAAGTTGTGACCGGCGTTCCGGCGGCATTCAATGTGGTTGAGCAGCCGTTAATGGCGGCGTTATACAGGCCGCCATTGTTACCCTGCGAGCCCAGCAGGAACGAGTTGGCCACATTGCCGTGCGCGGTAAGCGTTTCCTGCGAGTTCTCCACCGAGAAGCCGAGCCACGCCTTGTTGCTGAAATTTTTGGTGACGCGGAAGCCATACTGGCGAGCCCAGCTGAAGCCGACCGTATACTGCGGGTCGATGGTGAGCGGCGTGGCCTCGGTGCGATTGTCCAGACCCTGCTTGGTTTCGGTGACCAGGCTCCACATCTGGCCGCCGGTGAAGCTCCAACCGCTCTTCAGCGTGGCCTGTCCCCAGACCTGGCGCTGGCGCAGCACATAGGAGTTGCTCTGGTTGTTGTTGGAGGTCACGCCGGCGCCGAGGAAGTCAGCCTCGACGTAGCCGGTCATGGTCATGTTCTCCAGCTTGCCTTGGGCCAGCATCGAGACGCGCGACTGACGGCCGGAGCCGTAGAACTCGGAGAGGTGCGCCTGCGAGGCGCCAGGGTACGGGATACCGTTAAAGTTGGTATTGATGTCGGCGCCTTCAGCCCGCTGCCGCCACACGGTTTCTGCCGCCAGGAAGCCGCCCGGTGTGATGGAGATGCCCTTGTAGCGAATGGCCAGCGGACTCTCCAGCGCGCCCAGGCGCTTTTGCGTTTCCTGCAGCTCGTTGGCGGTGTTGCCGGAAACCGTCTTCAGGTCGGCAACGTCATGCTGCAGGGTACCGACCTCATCGCAACAACTGGGCGCCGCAGCTTGCGCCGGCTGAGGGGCAGGCAGGTTGGAGACCTGCTGCTGCAACTGCTGGATGGCCTGATCGCGGGCGGCAATCTGCTGCTGCAGCTGCTGGATTTGCTGTTGTTGCGCTGAGATGGCGTCCTTCATGTCCTCCAGCTGCTTCGATACCGGAGCGGCGCTGCTGCGGTGCCGCGTAGCGGTCTTCGAAGCCTGAGGGTCGGATTGGGCGAAGACGCTGGTCGTTAGCACCACCGACAGCGCTAGAGCAAAGTGACGTTTCATTTTCTCTTTCTCTCCTGAACAAGGAAACTGCTGGCGGAAGAAGCTGCGGCGCAGCCAGCGCCCACGTTTGGTACTGCAAGTACTACCGATGAAGAGTTCGAGTGACTGTCAGCGAAATCGTATGGTCGCCAAGTTAAAGCTTTGTGAATGGATAATGAAAGTTCCGCGAATAACCCTGCCGCTCAATAGTTTGGCGAGCTGCGCGGGGATGAGAATTCATCATGGAGGCACGGAGATCACGGAATTTTGTGGGATTCACTCTTTCCGGAGAAATTCTGCCAGAATCGTGGGTATTGACGCGAGTAGCATTTCAATCGACGCCCGCCAGATCAAGATCCAACAAAACTGGATGCCCTCCGCCCCCCGATGGTGAAATGCCCTTCGACGACGCTAAGGGCAGGTTGCGCCGCGCCCGCAATGCCCATGCAGTTATACTGGCGCGCTCGGACTTTTCTTCCTGCGAGGCCACGTGAATTCACGCCCGCTGTTGCTTCTCTGTCTAATTTGTCTGGTGACATCTTCCGGTAGAACCCAAATGAAATCCACAAGAACTGCCGATCAAGGGAGTGCGAAGTTCGCCCAACTGTGCGACCAGTTCGTGAAGGAGTCGCTGGCGCTGTCGCCGGTGAACGCGTCGCAGGCCGGCTATCACAAACATAAAGACACGAAGACCGGGAAGGTCGTCGAGTTGGACGCGCAGTTGGACGATGTTGGCGCGCAGGGAATCGCCGCTCAGCAGAAGTTCTACAGCGAGTGGCGGGCGCGCTTCCAGAACGAGACCCCGGTCGCATCGCTGAACGCGGAAGATGCCGCCGACTTCCGCCTGATCGACGACCAGATCGCGCTCAACTTGCTGGAGTTTGACAAGATCCAGAGCTATAAGCACAACCCGACGGGCTACGTTGAGCTGATCGGCAACGGGCTCTTCCTGCCGCTCTCGCAGGAGTACGCGTCGAAGGAGGTGCGGCTGGGCGACGTGATCTCGCGCATCGGCCAGATTCCGCGCTTCCTCACCCAGGCGAAGTCGCAGTTGGTGGATGCCGACCCGATCTTCATCTCGACGGCGGTGGAAGAGAACGACGGAAACGTCAATCTGCTGGACACTGTTGCCGGCGAGATTCCATCCGGCTCGCCGCTCAAGGCGCAGTTCGACAAAGTTGCTCCCGCAGCGCGAAAGGCGCTCACCGACTTCGATAGCTGGATGCAGAACGAGCTTGCCAAGCGGCCGACGAACGGCCGCACCTGGCGGCTGGGCGCGGAGTGGTACGCGCCCAAGTTCCATTACGTTATGGAAACGTCGATTGACCCGGCCAAGCTGCTGGCCGATGCCGAAGCCGAGCTGAAGCGACTGCGCGCCGAGATGCTGCAGATCGCCCTGACGCTCTATGCGCAGATGTATCCCGGGCAGGACGACTACGCCAACCTGCCGCAGGCGGAGCGCGAGAACCGCATCATCAGCGCGGTGCTGAACAAGATCAGCGATGAGCATCCGAAGCCCGATCAGCTGCTGCCTGCCGTAGAAGGCGATCTCGACGGAATCAGGCAGTTCATCCGCGAGCACAAGATCGTGACGCTCTCCAGCCGCGACAACCTGAAAGTCATTCCCACGCCGGAGTTCATGCGCGGCATCTACTCGGTCGCGGGCTTCCACGGCGCGCCGCCGCTCGAGCCGACAGCCGAAGCGCAGTACTGGGTGACGCCGATCAGTCCCAAGGCTCCGGCGGCGCAAGTCGAGAGCAAGCTGCGCGAGTACAACGATTACGCCCTGAAGTGGCTGACGCTGCACGAGGCGCTGCCCGGCCACTACGTGCAGGCCGAACATGCCGACGACGTCCAGCCGCCCACGCGACGCGTGCTGCGCAACCTGTTCGGCAACGGGCCCTACGTCGAAGGCTGGGCCGAGTACGGCGCCGACGTGATGACCGAAACCGGGTATGACGACTTCAATCCGAAGTTCCTGCTGGTACGGAAAAAGGTCTGGCTCCGCGCCGTGGTGAACACGATTCTTGACGTCCGCATGCAGACCATGAACATGACCGACCAGGAGGCGCTCGACCTGATGATGAAGGAGGCCTTCCAGACGCAGGCCGAAGCTGAGGGCAAGCTAAAGCGCGCCAAGCTAAGCTCAACGCAGCTGCCAACCTACTTTCTCGGGACGCAGCAGTGGTGGGCGTTGCGCAGGAAGTATCAGGCCGCGAAGGGCGACGGGTTCACGATCCAGGAATTTCATGACCGCGCGCTCGATCAGGGGCCGCTGCCGCTCGAATACCTGGAGAAGATCCTGTTGCCGGAAGGAAAATAGTCGCGCCGATTGCCCGGATGCTAAGAAGGCAAGACAGGAAAGGGTAGAGCGGGCCTTACAAGAATTGGTAGAGCGGGCGTTCCGATTTGCTTGGGTTAGAGAGAGTCTTCAGGAACGGGTAGTGCGGGCCATCGGGAACGGTAGAGCGGGCCTTCAGGCCCGCGTCCTGCCATTTATTTTTATAGATTTCCGACCGGCTTCAGCCGGTTATAGAAGGCGGTCTTTTCCCATTGCGCTTGAGTGCCACCCGCTGAAGCGGGCTCTCTCACCCCAAGATGCTGTCGCGACGCGGCGCTGAAAGCGCCGCTCTACCGGTCTACCCCCCTCCTACGAAAGCGCGGTATTCTGCGTTGGCGCTCACTCTCCCGCCCGGCGCTGAACGCGCCGCTCACCATCCAGTGCCCCTCTACGGAAGCGCTGTGTTCCGCCCTGCACGCGTCCTGCCGCCCGGCGCTGAAGCGCCTCCGTACCTAGTCGCTGACCACAACTTCCTCGTCAACCAGCGCCTTGTCTTCCTCCCTAGTGCCTTGCAGCGCGAAGGAGTTTGTCACCGCGGCCCTTCCCTGCTCCACGCTGGTGATGACATAAGAGCAGCCGATCCAATGGGCCTCTTCGAAGTCGGTGGGCGACCAGCGGGCGGGGTGGTCGGGATGGGAGTGGTAGAAGCCGACGATATCGAGGCCGCGTTCGTGGGCCTCGCGCTGAGCGCGCACCAGCTCGCGCGGATCAATATGATAGCGGTTCTGCGGCGAGTCGAAGCGCGTGTTGCCGCAGCGCGTCGTCTGACGGACGGTACGGACATCGCCATCCGAGACGCCCAGCAGGATGCCGCAACATTCATGGGGATAAGTTTCTTCCCCGTGGCGGCGGATTTCGTCGTAATCGGCCCGCGCGAATCGCAGCACGTTTTCAGATTACACGGCTCGCTTCGGGGTGCGGGCGCCTTCTCGCTTGATGGGTTGCCGAACGGCAAAGCCCGGCAATAAAAAGCCTCCGCCGTGGCGGAGGCTTTGGGAACGGAAACGTATGAACTACTTCTTGGCGGTCTCAGCCTTCGCCGCTTCGGCCTTCGCAGTTTCGGCCTTGGCGGTTTCGGACTTGGCGTACTTGCGGCGGAAGCGCTCGACGCGGCCAGCGGTGTCTACCAGCTTCTGTTTGCCGGTAAAGAAGGGATGGCAGGCGGAGCAGATTTCCACGTTGATGTCGCCCTTATGGGTCGAGCGGGTAAGAAACGTATTGCCGCAGGCGCAGTGCACGCGCACCGTGTCGTAGGCGGGATGGATGGCAGCCTTCATAACAACTCCTGACTCGCTGGTCGCAGAACCTCGATTGTACCGGAGGGCCGGCAATCGCAGCAACTTAGCGCAGTACTTGGATTCGGCAGGAGGGATTTGGATTCGGGAGGCGGAAAAGCGAGGCCGGCTTGCGGTTGCTGTGGGTCGGCTTTCAGCCGACGGCAGAGTGTCGCGCGCTAAAAGCGGGCCTTCAGAAACAAGGGACCAAAGGGACCAGCGGAACGCGGCGCTGAAGCGCCGCACCACCCACTGAAGGGCCTCACCTCTGCCCCGGTGCTACGTCGAACCATGTAGCTGCCGAGCTCCCCGCATTACCAAAGTTTGTCGAGGCGCGAAAATCC
>DASRGM010000232.1:0-14450 GCA_035651035.1 Terriglobales bacterium | reverse complement strand
TCGGCTCTTTGCCGCGCATCGGGGCCGACGAAAATCGCGGTGTACACTTCTCCGTCGCCTTCATTGTTGATCGCTTCGACGCGATAATCGCCGGGGTGACGTTTGTCTTCTATAACCTCGTGGAACATTGGTTGCCTCCTCTGTATGTGTTTTGAAGCGGTTTGAAACTGTATATGCTGCCAGTCGGAAAGGAAAGATTTTAGTGACGGGCCGCTCGGGGGAGAACGGGGCAGCAACGCAACTTTAGGACACTACCGCTTGTCGGGGGTTCCCGCGTTGCCTTCCCTTCGCGGGTATAATACCTTGCGCTTTGTCTCCTGTTTTCGCGCGCCACGGGGGCGCCTGTCGGATCGGAGGAAGGTTCAAATGATCGGTCTCATTGTCGTCATCGTTCTGCTGGCGATCATTGTTTTCGTACTCATCGGTATTTACAACACTCTGGTGCAGTTGCGGGTACGCGCCGACAACGCGTGGTCCGATATCGATGTGCAGCTCAAGCGCCGCTACGATCTCATCCCCAATCTGGTGGAGACCGTGAAGGGTTATGCCGCCCATGAAAAGGGTACCTTTGAAAATGTGGCCAAGTACCGTAGCGCCGCCATGGCCGCTTCTACTCCAGCGGAAAAGAGTGAGGCTGAGGGACAACTCACCTACGCGCTGCGCGGATTGCTGGCCGTTGCCGAAGCCTATCCGCAGTTGCAGGCTTCGCAGCAATTCCAATCGTTGCAGAACACGCTTAATGAACTGGAAGACACCATCCAGAACGCCCGCCGTTATTACAACGCCGTGGTGCGCGACCTGAACACCAAGATCCAGGAATTTCCCAGCAACATCGTCGCGGGAATGTTCCACGTGCAGCAGAAACAGTTCTTCGACATCAAAGACCCGGCGCAGCGCGAACCGGTGGCTGTCAAATTCTGAGCGCTTGCAGCGCTCGGCATTTAGCATTTGGCACTTAGCAGTTGCTTTCTTGCGAACCAGAACGCCCCTGATTGCCAGGTCCTAAATGCCAAGTGCAAAATGCCCATCGCGGGCGATCGCCTGCGTCTTCATCCTTCTCGTCGCTCTCCCTGCCCTCGCGCGCGAGTGGCACATCACTCACTTTGACAGCAACATGACCGTTCAGCAGGACGGCACCATGACGGTGCGCGAGCACCTCGTCATGTATTTCAATGGCGAGTATCACGGCATCTACCGCGATATTCCCATTCAGTACCCGGGGCCGCGCGGCTCGAATTACACCTTGTTTCTCAGCATCACCGGCGTCACCGACGGATGGGGACACAAGCTGAAGTACCAATCCGGCGCCAAGGGCGACTATCGCCACCTGAAGATCTACATCCCAGACGCGGTGAATGCCTCGCGCAGCGTTGACATCGTCTACACGGTCAAGAATGCTGTGCGCTGGTTCGACGATCACGACGAGCTGTACTGGAACGTCACCGGCAATGACTGGGCTGTGCCGATCGACGAGGCTACAGCCACCATTTTGTTTCCTGCAGGTGCAGTCAACAATCTGCGCGCGCAAGCCTTCACCGGCGTGTACGGTTCGGCCTCACAGAACGCGACGGTGGTCGTAAACGGGAACCTGGTGCGGGTAGCGGCCAGTGAGCCGCTCTCTATGCGCGAGGGTCTTACCGCGGACGTTTACATCACCAAGGGTGTGCTCACGCAGCCCAGCCAACTCACTTTCGCCCTATGGTTCCTGCGCAGCAACGTGATCGTGCTGCTGCCCTTGTGGGCCTTTGTTGTGATGTTCTTTTTCTGGTGGACGAAGGGACGCGACCCCAAGCCCGACATCTCGGTCGCGCCCATGTACGAGCCGCCCAAGGGTATGACGCCGGCTGAGGTTGGCACTCTCGTAGACGATGCCGTTCATCCGCGAGACATTACATCGACGCTGATCGACCTTGCGGTCAAGGGATATATAAAGATCGAAGAGACCGACTCGAAGGTCCTCTTATTTACCCATCGTGACTACACGTTTCACTCCTTAAAGGAGCCCGGCAGCTGGGATTCAGGAGCGCTCGAAGCCCACGAGCGAGTCATGCTTAATCATCTTTTCGCCGGAGGGGCGACGCAGATCCGCATGTCGGAGCTGCGCAATCATTTTTACGTCGCTATCCCCACGATCAAAGAAGATATCCTCGCCGAGCTGAAGGGCAAGGGAATGTACAGCGTCGATCCCGACTCGGCACACGGTTATGTCGTCGTTGGCGTTCTCCTTACGGCTGCGCCGTTTGTGATCGTGCAATGGCTGGGCTTGGGCGATGTGATCGGCTCCGTCGGACTGTTGATTGCCGCCGCCATTATCGCGCTGATTATCGTGTTTCTCTTCGCACGCATCATGACCGCGAAGTCTCTGAAGGGCGTCCGCACCAAGGTCGAAATCCTCGGCCTGCAAGAATTCATCACGCGTGTAGACTCCGACCGGCTGAAACGGATGCCGCCGGATACCTTCGAGAAAATCCTGCCGTATGCTATGGCGCTGGGCATCGAAAACCGCTGGGCCAAGGCATTCCAGGGCATCGTGCAGAACCCGCCAACCTGGTACGCTGGCCCAACACCGTACAGCGACTTCAATACCCTGTATTTCGCCAGCGCCATGCACAACATGGCAATGGATACACATCAGGCCTTCACGGCAGCGCCGCGCGCCAGCAGCACCGGCTCAGGCTGGGGCGGAGGAGGCGGGGGTGGAGGCTTTAGCGGCGGAGGCTTCGGCGGCGGTGGCGGAGGGGCCTTCTAGAACAAAGTGCTTCATGGTCCGGTGTGGCGTGGGTACGGCCGCCAGCGCATACCCTATTGGTAATGGCGCGTCCGGTTGGTGGATGCGCGCATTTCCCGATTGCAGCGGCGAATCGAAGTACATTACGCTATCGACAGCGTTGTTGCTCCAGGCTCAGCCGGTTCCCCTTCTCATTACTTGATGCACCTGAACTTCAATGCCGTGCCGGCTTTGATTGCGCTTGCAATCCTGGTCGCGGTATTTGCGGCGATCTCGCGACATCACTCGCGAGAGCGAGTGCGGCTGTGGCTGGCGGGCTGGATTCTTGTACTGTTGCGCGCCGCAGTGCAGTTTGTGAATCCTCCCCGGCCGGGCGGACTTCGCCTCGATCTGGCTATCGGATTGTCTGCTCTCGAACTGGCCAGCACTGCGTTTGTCGTGTCGGTTGCGCCCAAGGCTAGCACGGTGCGGCGACAGTTGCTGCTCGCACTGGTTGTTGCGCTCCCCGCTGTGATCTACACCAACACAATGGTATGGGGAGTGGAGTCTCCCGCCTTCTACTACAGCCTCACGGCTGCCGGCTGTCTAGCGGGTTTATTCATTCTATGGAAGTGGTACCGCAAGATCACCACTTACGGCGTTGCCGTAGCCGCTTCAATCTTGCTTGTTGGTGTGTTGGTCGGATGGTCCATTGCCGCTGGCCGATCCGACTATGGCGTGCACATCATTCTGGCGGCCATCAACTTCTTTGCCGCCGCCATGTTCTGGTATCGCCTTCGGCGGAATTCGGCGGGAGTGTTAGCCACTGTCTTTGGATTTTTCAGTTGGGGAGCCAGCTTCCCCACCGCGATCCTTCTGCGCACCTGGATGCCTGGCGCCAAGCTCGATGTTGAAATTTGGGACATTCCAAAGTATCTGGTTGCCATCGGCATGATCGTAACCCTGCTCGAGGAGCAGATCCTGGAGAGCGAGCACCTGGCCTATCATGACGCCCTCACCGGACTGCCCAATCGTCGTCTGCTACAGGACCGTCTTCTGCAAGCCATAGCGCACGCCGCCCGCAGCGGCCGCAAAGTAGCCGTCCTGCTCCTCGATCTCGACGACTTCAAAGGGGTAAACGACACCTTCGGACATCGCATCGGCGACGGCGTCCTGCAGGAAGTAGTTGGACGCCTCTCGGCCCGCCTACGCGCAGCCGATACCATTGCTCGCACCGGTGGCGACGAGTTCACGGTCGTCAGTGAAGTCGTCGACCCACAGGGGGCGCAAACCCTGGTTTGGGCTCTGGAGTCTGCCTTGCTGTTGCCTTTGCGCGTGGATCGGCGAACGGTGAAGCTGAGCGTGAGTGTCGGCTACGCGCTTTTCCCCGACGATGCTGCCGATCCGGGTGAGTTGTGCGCTCTTGCCGACCGCGCCATGTATGTGGCGAAGCACGGCGGGGAATCGCTGAATTCTGCCGATACTACTTATTGACGTCGGCCCGCAAACGTCCGTCGCACCCACCCAAATCGCTCTACAATTGACCTGCCATGCCAGACAGCAAGCCAACACGCCTCACCGCAATGGTGAAAGCCGCCGGTTGAGCCAGCAAGCTAAGTCCGGCGGTGCTGGACTCGGTGCTTGGGAAATTAGCCCGGCAACACGACCCTAATGTTCTTGTCGGCTTCGAGACCGCCGACGATGCCGGCGTGTATCAACTCACACCCGAGCTGGCAGTGGTGCAGACTGCTGATTTCTTCACGCCGATCGTGGACGATCCGTACGTCTTTGGCCAGATCGCCGCCACGAACGCGCTCAGCGACATCTATGCGATGGGAGGGAGACCGGCCTGCGCACTGGCGCTGGTCTGCTTTCCCGAGAAGAGCGGCCCGGAAATTCTCGAGCGGATGTTGGCGGGCGGACTGTCCAAAATGATGGAGGCAGCCTGTACCGTCATTGGCGGCCACAGCATCCGCGACGACGAGATCAAGCTAGGCTACTCGGTCACTGGAACAATTCATCCGCAGAAGGTGCTGACCAACAGCTCCGCTCGTACGGGAGACCGGCTCATCTTCACCAAGGCGATCGGCACCGGAGTAGTTTCGACGGCAATCAAGAGCGGTGAGGCCGAACTTGCCTGGATTCGGGAAGCCGTCCGCTCGATGACTACCCTCAACAAGGCCGCCGCCGAAGTGGTCACCGGCGGTAGTTTTGCGGTCCACAGCATGACAGATATTACAGGCTTCGGCCTGCTCGGCCACGCCCGTGAGATGGCCGCTGGTTCGGGCACCAGCCTCAAGATCAGTGCCGCTCAGGTGCCATTATTGCCGGGTGCTCTGGAATGCGTTCGGGCCGACCACATTCCCGGAGGGCTGAAGTCCAACCGGCAATTCATCGAATGTTGCGTGGAGGCGGATGCCGGCGTGCCGCAGGATCTCTTAACGCTCCTCTATGATCCACAAACTGCGGGTGGCCTGCTCATGGCTGTCGCTGAATCGGATACCGGCAGACTGCTGTCGGAGCTGCAGGGCGCGGGTGTCGAGGCCGCGGTTATCGGTGAAGTACTGGCAAAGCAAACTCCGCTTATCGCGGTGATGCGTTAGCCGCCAACCCCTCGGAACGATCTTCCTTCATTTCCTGGTATCAAAGCCGCGCCATCCGGTGTCTATGCAGATACCGGAAGGAGGCCGGGTGCAATGTTCGAAGATAGTCTGGTGGAATCGAATGGAAGGCTGCGTCGCCAGAATCACTGGACAACGGCAGTTTCCTTCACCTTGCAGAGTGCGCTTGCGGGATTCGTGTTGCTGCTCTCGCTGCTCTACACCGACGCCCTTCCTGTTCGCGCGCTGCTCAGCACGGTCCAGGCTCCGCCGCCTGCGCCGGCGGGGTCGCCAATTCAAACCGTCAGGGTGCTCCGGCAATCGAGCCAGTCGAATCCAGAGGTGTTGGTCGTGCCCGGAGAAGTGCCGAGGTCGGCTGTGCTCACACGCGAGATTCAAGCCTCCGTCGATTCCAGTTCTGCAATTTCTATCGGGGTGCCCGAGGGAATTCCGGGCGCTGCTCCAAGCAGCATCATCAGCGATGTATTGCGCGGCGCCACTCCGAACGTTCCGCGGGTGGTTGCGCAAAAGGTGCGCGTCTCGTCAGGTATTGCGCAGGGCCTGCTGATTCGCCAGGTTAAACCGCAGTATCCGCCGCTGGCCCAACAAGCGCGCATTCAGGGTACGGTGGTGCTGCAGGCTGTGATAAGCAAGGACGGCGCCGTGCGGGACCTGCACGTGGTCACCGGACATCCCTTGCTGACGCAAGCGGCCATCGAAGCCGTGAAGCAGTGGCTCTATCGCCCCTATTACCTGAACGGTGAACCGGTCGCGGTCGACACGCAGATCAACGTCACTTTCACTTTGGCGGAACAATAGACAAAATGCTGGGGCCGCGTCAGACCTCATCCCAGAAGCGTTCACTCAGGTACTTCTCCGCACCATCGCACAGGATGCAGACGATCCGCGCCCCGGGGTTCTCACGCGCGATCCGGATCGACCCCACGACGGCGGCGCCGGCAGAAATTCCCACTAGCAGCCCCTCTTCGCGCGCCAGCCGGCGCACCATGGCATGGGCATCTTCCGTGCTGATTTCAAGATTCAGGTCCGCGAGCGTGGGATCATAGATCTCGGGCACAATTGCCGATGACATGTGCTTTGCACCTTCGATCCCGTGAAAGGGCGAGTCGGGTTGCAATGAGATGCACTGGATATCGGGGTTCAATTCGCGCAGCCTCCGTGTGGTCCCGACGAAGGTCCCGGATGTGCCCAGCATGGCCACAAAATGCGTCAGCTGACCTCGCGTTTGACGCCAGATTTCGTTGGCTGTGCCGCAGTAATGCGCATGCCAGTTCGCGTCGTTAGAGTATTGGTCGGCATAGAAATACTTCTCCGGCTCGGCAGCGGCAATCTCCCGCGCCTTGCGAATGGCGCCATCAGAGCCTTCGCCGGGGTCGGTGTAAAGAACCTCCGCTCCATATGCACTGAGTATCCGCTTCCTTTCCGGTGAGACATTGCTCGGCATGCATAGCGTCACACCAAATGCGCATGCGGCCCCGAGCATCGCGTAGGAGATGCCGGTATTGCCGCTGGTGGCGTCCAGCAACCGCTGGCCGTGACCGAGATCGCCCGCGCAAAATGCCTCCTCCACAATTTTGCCTGCGGCGCGATCTTTCACCGAGCCCGCCGGATTCAACCACTCTGCCTTGCCCAGTATGGTCGTGCCGGGCGCATCGGTGCACACCCGCCGCAGTTGCAGCAGAGGGGTGTTTCCGATCCGCTTCAGTACTCCCTTCGCAGCTTCCGGCAGAGAAACCATGCTGTTCATAGATAATTATTTTCCTGCAAGTTGCCCTTTCGGGCGGCGTGTGCGAAATTACCAAGTCAAGGCGAACGCCTCAATAAATCCGATATCCCGGGCAACATGTCATCCGTTCCCGGATATCGCATTCGATGTACGCAAAGCGCGTCGGATTCCTGACTTCCGAGCGCACGAAAGCTGGTAAGCGGAATGGCAAAGGCAACTAAGACCCGCTCCGTTGAAGATGCGGTGCAATGGTTTCGGAACAATGGCTTCGACGTAGTGCAACCGGCCCGCTCTGACGGCCGCTTCTTCTTGAAGAAGTACCAGGTCTCGGCTGCCATCGACCGTGCGGAAAACGGCGGCGTCAAGATCTTTGCCTATCCCGGCTATCTCATCAATGGCGAGATCTCCAAGCTAGTCGATCAGGGCTACCAGAAAATCCTGAAAACCTCCAAGGGCGTATATCCCGCAACTGCCGACCACCTGAGAGCGTTGCACCAGTTCAGCGAAGAGCTAAAGGAAGGTACCGGGGGCATCAGCCTCTACAACGAGGGGCTTGGGACCGTTAGCGAATCCTACATGTATGACCGGGTCCGCGACCGCGATCTGCCTGAGCCCGAGCGCCCCAGGCGTCCGTGGCAGCAGCCCGCAATTGCCAAGCGCCGCGCCTGATGGTCTGGCCGGGAGTTTGGTTGTAATCGCATAACTACAAATACTTCCCCGCGGCTTGTAAACCTTATCCTCCCGCCTGTTATCCAACCTTGCAGGGCGGGTTACCAGGACGTCCGCAGGATTATTGTCTACGGAGGAGTAGAAAGTTATGAAGGGAATCGGGTCTGTACTTGCGTTGTTGCTGCTCACTGGATGCATCGTCTGGGCTCAGGACAACAGCGCAAACTCTAATGCGAATAACGGCAACGACAATGCCGTGCAGAGCCAGAGCACTGCAACAACAACTTCGACGACCACGAATAGCAACAACAGCACCGATTCCGCTCAGGCTGACCAGGACCAGGGCACTCGTCCGACGGTCACCGAGCAGAAGCACGCCACCGACCAGTCGCGCAAAGATGCTGCTGTAAGCGATGAAAACGCAGCCGACGCCAAGAAAGATCAGGCGAAGAATGCTACCAGCAAAGAAGGTGCGGAACGCGATAAGTCACTAGCACGCTTGGATGATGCCGCTAAAGACATTGATCAGCTTCTGGCGGCGCCCGATAACGGCATTCCGGATGAGGTATTTACCAAAGCGAAGTGTGTCGCCGTTATCCCTTCCATGATCAAAGGCGGCTTCATCTTCGGTGCTGAGCATGGCCGCGGGGTCGCGTCGTGCCGACTGGCGAATGGCAGCTGGAGCGCACCTGCGTTCTTCACGATGACTGGAGGAAGCTGGGGAGCACAAATAGGCGCTGAGGGCGTGGACCTGGTGATGTTAATCATGAATCAGAACGGTATGAATCAGCTGCTTAGCTCCAAGTTCAAGCTCGGGGCATCCGCTAGTGCCTCCGCCGGGCCAGTAGGACGCCAGGCCGCCGCTGACACCAGTTGGAAGATGAATTCCGAGATCCTGACCTATTCCCGTTCACGCGGTTTGTTTGCTGGGGCGACTCTCAATGGAGCTTCGATCAAGGAAGACGAAGATGCCATGCGCGGCTACTATGGCCGAACGGAGGGCTTCCGGCCCGTGCTGACCGGCCACATGAAGGATCCGCACGGTAACGACCGTTTTACCGCGTCATTGCACAAGAACCGCCAGGAAGTGAACGCGCAGGCCCACTAACCACGACTGGCGTCGAGGTGAACAGCGAAACCAGCAAAGGCGCATCCTTGGGTGCGCCTTTCTCGTTATGGGCAGTCAGCTTCCGGGGGAGGCTGTCACCGAATGGACTTGCAAGGAGTGAACGCGCAAGATCCCGTTGCCGACGAGTACTGCGCACAACAGCAGCACGACGCGCAGAATATTGGCATGCAACGCCGGATCCCCCAGCACAATTCGCAACAAGCCAAAACCTGCGCTGGCTGCACACAGTGCGAAATAGAGCTTCTCGCGTAAGCAAGCCGAGATGCGAAGCAGCACTAGCAACACGGTGGTCACCACCACATAGACGGCGAGCAGCAGTAAGCCGGCAGTGTAGCGCTCGCCATGTACGGACAGCGGCAAGGCGTGCGAAATCGCCAGCTGGACGGCTGCGACGGT
Source organism: Terriglobales bacterium (assembly GCA_035651035.1). Classification (GTDB taxonomy): domain Bacteria; phylum Acidobacteriota; class Terriglobia; order Terriglobales; family Acidobacteriaceae; genus Bog-257. The sequence continues at coordinate 5,202 of DASRGM010000232.1, read as the reverse complement.
AAGAAAAAACAGCGAATGTACAAGCGCGATGATCGCGCGTTTGCGGTTGTTGATGATGGCAAAGCGATTCATAAATCAGTTTAAGTCTCGCCCGGCCGAGGCACACTGCGCTGTGACAAGAGTCACAAAAACGGCGCTTTTGACCCTGCTGTCAGGAGAGCCGTTGAAGCATGTCGCTAGTGCCCCGCTCCCTCATACAATGTGGCTTTGCATATGAATACTGCCGATGTGGTCATTGTCGGAGGGGGCATCGTAGGGGCCAGCATCGCGTGGCACCTCACGCAGGCCGGTTGTCGCAACGTGCTTGTGCTGGAGCGCGAAACGCACCAGGGCAAGGGCTCCACGGGAAAAAGTATGGGCGGCGTTCGCGCCCAATTCGCCACCAAACCCAACATCCAGATGTCGCTGTACTCCATTCCCTTCTACGACGGTTTCGAAGCGCGCCTGGGGCATCCTTCGGGATACCGCGCTCAGGGATACCTATTCATAGCTACGTTGCCTAAGCACCTTGAATACCTCGAACTCAATCAGAAGCTGCAAAAGTCTCTGGGGTTGGGACAGGCGCACATGCTCAGCCGCGAGGACGTGCTGGCAATGGTGCCGCAGCTTCGCGATGACGACATCCTGGGTGGCAGTTTCTGTCCTTGCGACGGCTTTATCGACCCTTATAGCGTCATGGTAGGTTTCACCGCGCGCGCGTGCGAACAAGGTGCGACGCTCTGGCGATCGACGGAGGTGACCGCCATCCGTCATGACGCCTCCGGCATCACTGGAGTTGAGACTACGCGCGGACCCATAAGCACGCGGCAGGTAGTGAACGCCGCCGGGCCATGGGCCGCAGAGGTAGCTGCGCTGGCCGGCATTTCCCTTCCCGTAGAGCCGATGCGCCGAATGCTTGTTCCCACCGAGCCCTTCGACGGCATCTCTCACGAAGCGCCGATGGTCGTCGACATGAGCACCGGGTTCCACTTCCGTCCCGAGAGCCGCGGATTCCTGCTGGCCTGGTGCGACCCGGAAGAGAAAACTGGTTTCAACCTCGACTTCGAGCCGTCCTTCATTGAAAAGGTGTTGACGCTGGCCGCCGATCGCGTACCCTGCTTCGAAAACCTCGCCGTAAATCCCAAACGCGCCTGGGCGGGACTGTATGAAATGTCGCCTGACCACCACGCCATCATCGGCCCGGTCCCTGAAGTCAGCGGCCTTTTCTGCGCCAACGGCTTCAGTGGTCACGGAGCCATGCACGCGCCGGCGACCGGCAGGATGCTAGCCGACCTGATCGTTTATGGCAGGACGGAAATCGTCGACGAAGTCGAGGTGCTCAGCCCGGCACGCTTCGTCAAAGGCGAGCTACTACACGAGACCGCGGTGCTGTGACGCGTTACTTGCGATACTCACGCTCAAGCTCCGCCGCCGCGCGAAAATACTCTTGCGCGCGCGCGTCATCCCCAAGGTCGCGGTAGGCGATGCCCATGTTCTTGAGGGTGTCGAAGCGCAGCGACGCGGTGTTGACGATATCCCCCTGAGTTAACTGCAGCGTTTTTTCGTAATATGCGATGGCCTGGCGCGGATTACCCTCGCGTTGTTCCACAAAACCGGCATGGGCATTGATGAGAGGATCCGACGGGTTCAGAGCGGCAGCGGCGCGGAAGTGTGCGGCCGCCGCTTGTTCATTTCCCTGCAGCTCCAGGACGGAGCCAAGCTTGTCTTCCGCGTCATCGTTGCCCTTCGTTACTGCAATTGCGTGGGACCACAATGAGAAACTGTCTTTCCAGTACCCGATCTGCCGATAAGTGACGACCGCCAGCGCGACGCACACCGCCGATGCCAGAACAACGAGCCATACGGGCGAGCGCCCCCGTCTTTCACTCGAATCGGCTGACGGAATCGCCCTCCCGTAATACAGGTCCGCTGCGCCCCAGGATATTGCGATAAACAGTCCGATGAACGGCACATAAGTAAACCGATCGGCCATGGGATGGCTGCCCACCTGCACAATGCCGAGCATCGGCACCAGCGTCCCCAAGAACCACAACCAGCCCACAACCAAATACGGCGCGCGAGTCCGTGCACGATACGCCAGGTAAGTCACCAGCAGGACGAAGACCAGTGAGGTGGCGACGAAGACCATGCCAAACGAAGACTTGGGATAGGGATAAATCACCGCCAGGTGCGCTGGCCAAAAAAGTTTTCCAAGGTAACGCGGGTAGCTGATGATCGCATTCTGCAGCCGAAGCCCGAGCGGATACGAGTTTCTTGCGCCGCTCATGGTTCCTCCGGCAACATTGGCTTGCACCGTCAGGACTGCGGCGGCCGCGGAGAGCGCCAGCAACGGCAGCTTCTCAGCAAGCAGCCAGCGCAAGCTCCGCGGCCGGAGCGCCGGAGCCTCAAGCTCTCTCTCTTCTCGCTGGTGGCCTGCGCCATGCATTCTTCGCAGCGGCCAGTAATCCCACAGCAACAGCACGAAGGGGAAGGTAATGATCTGGGCCTTCGACATCAACGAGCAGGCGTAGAGCAAAGTAACCACCGAGTAGCGGCGGATGCCAGGACGCCGCGCATACCAGCCGTAGGCGCCGAGCGCCAGCAGAAAAAACAGCATGCTCAACACGTTTTTTCGCTCCGCAACCCAGGCCACCGACTCCACGTTCATAGGGTGCAGCGCAAACAGGGCGGCCACCGCCATGCTTCGGCCCAAATATCCTGTTGCCCGCCAAAGCACCCAGAACAACACCGCCGCGCTGAAGGCATGAATCAGGACGCTGGTCTCGTGATGACGGCCGCTGTTCAAGTAGTACAGCCGGCAATCCAGCGCATGGGACAGCCAGGTCAGCGGGTCCCAGTTTCCGGCGTAATAGCTGGTGAACGCCCACTTTACCGTCTGCCAATCTATGCCGTACTTGACATGGAAATTCTGCGTGACATAGGCGCCGTCATCGTAGTCGGTGATGAACTCAAATTGCCGCACCTGCTGGTAGATTGCGACGGTAACCACGAAGAGAAATAGCGCGAGCACGAACGCACGAACCGCCAGGAAAGAAGGAGTACCGGCGTTCGGTTGAGCAATGGGCCCGGTCGACAAAAAGACTCCTATGACGCTTATGGCTTGGCGACTGTTCGGGCCTTCTCCAGGCACTCCTGCGCCTTGGCGCTGTCGCCCAGCGCTTCATACGACTTAGCCATGTCCTGATAGGCCTCCCGGAGAAAATCAGGCCTGGCCCGTATACCTTGCGTAGCCACCTTGAGACGCTGCACGGCGTCTCGATAGTTCTTCTGCCGCATGTCGTAAATGGCTATGCCCATGCTGCTGTTGGCGTCGTCGGGTTGTATGGCCAGCGCATTGTAGAAATGTGGAATGGCCTGCGACACATTGCCCTTGATCGCCAATGCCGTGCCGAATTCGCTTTCAGCCATCCAGTTCCTCTGGGTGACCTGCAGGGTATGCGACCACAATCTCTCGTCGCTTTGCCAGTAGCTGATCTGCTCCCGCGTCACGGCGTCGAGCAGCAACAGGCAAACCAGGCTTACTGCGGGCAGGAGCGCGGGCGCGGAGATGCGCTCCGCACATTCCGCCACCCCCCACGTCGTCATAATGAACAGACCGATGAACGAGAGGTACGCATATCGATCAGCCATCGCCTGCAATCCCACCTGCACCAGCCCGATCATCGGCACCAGCGTCCCCAGAAACCAGAACCACCCTAACGGCAGGTAACGATGCCGCCGGCCCGCAATCACCATGGCGGTGACTATCAACAGCGTCAGTCCCGACAGCGCAACCGCCGCCCAGTTCAGCGAATTGCCGGGATGCGGATACAGCAGCGCCAGCTTCGTTGGCCAGATCGCCTTCTTTGTGTAAAGGCCGTACGAAAGCACGGCGTTGCCGAAGCGATCAATCCGAGGAAAATAATTCCTCGAGGCATGCTGGGCCTTCATTGTGATTATGGCGCTAACGACTGCAATAGCGAGCAGAGGCACCTTCTCGAGCACAAGCAAAGCCAAGCGCTTCATCGTTGGCGCTGCATCCGAGTTCCCTGGCAAACTGCTCCTGTCTGGAAACATGCGATCGAGCGGCCAATAATCCCACAGCAAGAGCACAAAAGGCAGCGTGATGATCTGCGGCTTGGCCATCAATCCTAGAGCAAAGAGCGCGGCTACGATCAAGTAGCGGCCGGCGCGAGGCCCCTTGACGTACCAGCCATAGGCGCCCAATGCCAGCAAGAAAAACATCGTGCTCAGGATGTTCTTGCGTTCCGCCACCCAGGCCACCGACTCGACATTGATTGGGTGCAGCGCGAAGAGCGCAGCTACCACGAAGCTGCGGCCGGCAAAGCCGGTTGCTCGCCATAGCACCCCAAACAGCAGCACAGCATCGAACGCGTGCAGCACGACATTCACGTCGTGGTGCCCGGCAGGATTCAACCCAAATAACTGACAATCGAGAGCATGGCTAAGCCACGTCAACGGGTGCCAATTTCCCGCGTGATAAGTGGTGAAGGCCCACGCCACGGTGGAAGCCGTCAGCCCCTGCTGCACGTGCGGATTCTCGTAGACGTAGTCGCGGTCGTCGTAGTTGATGAAGGGATGGTTGTTAACGGGGAAATAGAGAACGATCGTCGCAACGAAAAGCAGTACCGCGGCCGCAAGTGGCCGCTTCGCCAGCCTGGAGGCGTGGTTCCGCTCACCTGCGGAACCAACCTCCTGTCTCACGCTGACGCCCGCCGCACCCATTCCCTCGCCTCCGCTCGACTCCGCATTATATGGGAGCCTCGCGAGGAAACCGGACTGCGGAAATGCCGGCCAATTATGACTGTGGATTTTTTCCCGGCAGATGGGAACGCGTGCGCCGGCCTGCCACAGGGGTTGTGAAATCTGCTCTAATATTGGGCATGGACGACTGTCTCTTCTGCAAAATCGTCGCCGGCAAGATTTCCTCGAAGAAAATCTACGAAGACGAAAGAGTTCTCGCCTTCGAGGACATTACTCCCAAGGCGCCGACCCACGTGCTGATTATTCCCAAGCGCCACATCGCGGGACTTGATGCGGCGAATGCGGAAGACGCCGAGATAATTGGCTACAGCCATCTGATCGCAGCGAAGATTGGACGCGATCGCGGCATCGAGGACGGATATCGTACGGTGTACAACGTCGGCCCGCGCTCCGGCCAGTCGGTGTTTCATCTGCATCTGCACCTGCTGGGCGGTCGCG
>DASRGM010000231.1:0-6246 GCA_035651035.1 Terriglobales bacterium | reverse complement strand
CCTGGCGCTTGGGCTTGCTGCCGTTCGGCGTGGTGAAGCTGACCGGCACGGGCACAATCTCGTCTTCGAATCTGCCGGCCCCAATGGCCGCGATCGCCTTCTGATGACTCTGCACCGAGAATTCGTCGGCCTGCTCGCGGGTAATGCTGAATCGCTTCGCCAGGCGTTCTGCCGTCAATCCCATCGAGAGATACGCGTCGGGATAGTTCGAAACCAGCCAGGGATTGGCCGAGACTTTGTTGCCGCCCATGGGAATCATGGTCATCGACTCGACGCCACCGGCGACAACCGTCTCCGCGCCGCCCGCCATGATGCGCTCTGCCGCCATGGCAATCGCCTGCAGGCCCGAGGAGCAGAAGCGATTGATCGTCATCGCCGAGCACTCGACCGGCAGTCCCGCGCGGAGCGAGGCGATGCGGGCAACGTTCATGCCCTGCTCGGCTTCCGGCATGGCGCAGCCGAGAATCACATCTTCAATCTCTTTCGGATCGAGGGCAGCAACGCGCTCCAGCGCGCCCCGAATGGCCACAGCTGCCAGATCGTCAGGACGAGTCGCCCGCAGCGTTCCCTTGTAAGCCTTGCCGACCGGCGTCCGGACGGCGGATACGATTACCACTTCGCGCATAGGACCTCAGGAGTCGGTTGTCAGTTGTCAGTTGTCAGTTGCCGGCTGTCAGTTGCCGGTTGTCAGGTGTCATTGTGACTTGTCATTACCGGCTGCCGATTTCGTTGTCAGTTGTCAGTGGTCAAAACAATGCGCACCAAGAAGGTTGTCATCCCGACCAAGGGCTTCAGCCCACGTGGAGGCACCTGCTTCTTGCCGCGCACCAAGCCGATCACGTCGCGCTCCACCCAGGGTTGAAACCCTGGAATCCATCTGCCGTCCCTACGGGACTCGGCTTTCTTGCTCCGCTACCCAGGACTCCGCTGCGCTCCGTCCTGGGCTATCATCTTCGCCGTCCCGCAAGGGGGACTCGCAAATGTCGCTGACTAACTCAGTGTGCTCGAAATTTCGTCTCGCCTGTCGTGCAGTAATAGACCTTTCTAGACGTCTCCGGAATTACCTTGCCCTGAAACGAGTTGAACGTCAGCGCGATGATCACGTTTTCGGCCTGCTTCTGGCCATCGATTTTCGTGTTCTTATGGTTGTAGTAGGCCGTCAGATCTGTGCCCGCAGGAATGTCTGAAGGCTTCATCGGCTTCCCGTCTTTGGTCGGGATAGAGCAAGCATGATCAAATCGCCCAGTAAAGTCCTCAGTCTTCTTCCCCTTTGAGTACTCCAAGGTGATGGTCTGCCCCTCGTCGTCAGTCGCGGTCACCAGGCCAGTGAACGTGTCGCCCGAATAGTTCGGGGGATAGTAGCCATCCGGAGCGTTTCCATGCTGCGCCAACGCGAGCACCGGAACGCACAGCACGGCGATGAGAGCGAGCCATAGCGCTTGCTTGCTCATTTCAGTTCCTCAGCGTCTTCCCCGTCTTCAGCGTGTACTGAATCCGCTCCTGCGTCTTCTTCTCGCCGCACAGCGACTTGAACGCCTCGCGTTCCAGCTCGAGCAGATAGTGCTCGCTCACCGGCATGCCCGGCGTTACCTCTCCGCCGCATAGCACCTCGGCGACTTTGTTGCCAATCTTCTGCTCATGGTCGCTGATGAACTCCCCTTGGCGCATGATGTGCACGCCCAGCTTCAGCGTCGCCAGGATGCTCTCGCCCGGCGCGGGAATGTCGGTGCGCGGCACCGGCGCGCGATAGCCTTCGTGCACCAGCTCCAGCGCGCGCGCTTTCGCGTCGGTCAGCACGCGCTCGCGGTTCATGGTGATCTCATCGCCGCCGCGAATGAACCCGTAGCTCCGCGCCTCGAACGCCGACATCGAAACCTTGGCCATCGCCACCGTCTCGAAAGCCTGCTTCATCGCTTCCATCAGCTCGACACTCTCGCCGCGTCCCGCGGACCGGATCTGCGAGGCTTTGTCGACGGCGCACAGCGTCATCTCTTTGCATCCGCCTCCGGCGGGCAGCAGGCCTACACCAACCTCAACCAGTCCGCAGTACAGCTCCGCATGCGGCTGCCGCGCTGCGCCGTGCAGCATCACCTCGCAGCCGCCGCCCAGCGTCATGCCGAACGGTGCCACCACCACCGGCTTCGGCGAAAACTTGATTGCCTGCGTCATGTTCTGGAACTGCTTGATCGCCAGATCCACCTCGTCCCACTCCTCTTCCTGGATGGCCATCAGCAGCATCATGATGTTGGCGCCGACTGAGAAGTTCGCCGCGTCGCTGGTGATGACGAAGGCGTCGAAGTTGTCACCCGGGCCGCCCGGCTTCAGCGACTGCGTGATCATTTGCACGATGTCGCCGCCAATCGCATTCATCTTCGAGTGGAACTCGATGCAGCCCACGCCGTCTCCAACATCAATGAGCGATGCGCCCGCATTCTTCTTCACCACCAGCCCCGATTTCCTGGCAACTCTCACCGACCAGACGCCCTGTGCCACCTGCTCGTGCTTATAGTGGCCGCTGGCGATGTCAAAGTACGCCCGCCCGCTCGCCGACTTGGGATCGTCGCTGTACCAGCTCTCATGGCCGGAGGCAAGCAGCTTGTGGACGTTGGGCGAAACCGGCTTGCCTTCAACCTCCATGCGCTTCACGGTTTTCGCCACCCCCGCCGCGTCCCATAACTCGAATGGCCCCATCTCCCAGTTGAAGCCCAGCTTCATGGCGCGGTCGATTTCGACCACCGAATCGGCAATTTCGCCGATACGGTTCGCGGCATAGGTCCACAGCTCCGATAACGCCGTCCATAAGAAAATTCCGGCCTTGTCTTTCGACGGCGCGATGAGCATGCGCAGCCGCTCGGGCAGCTCCTCGACGGTCTTCGCCATCTCCAGCGCGGGGAATTTCGGCCGCTGCGATGGGCGATACTCCATCGTCTTCCAGTCAAGCGCCATGATTTCGCTCTGGCCGTCTTTCTTGGTCTTGCGATAGAAGCCGCCCTTGGTCTTGTCGCCCAGCCATTTGCGCTCCAGCATCTGGAGAAAGAACTGAGGCAGCTTCAGGTCGCTGCGCTCGTCGTGGATATTGGCGGTGGCATTGCGCACCACATGCCCCAGCACATCGAGCCCGACCAGATCGGCCAAACGGAAGCTGGCAGTCTTGGGCCAGCCGACGGCCGTACCCGTCAGCGCATCGATCTCCTCGACACTCAGGTCCATCTGCTGCATCAGGCGCATGACGTTCAGGGCAGAAAAGGTGCCGATGCGGTTGGCGATGAAGTTCGGAGTGTCCTTCGCGTAGACCACGCCTTTGCCCAGATGCAGATCGCAGAAGTGGGCAATGGCATTCATGGCCGCCGAATCGGCGTCCGGGGTGGGAATCAGCTCCACCAGCCGCATGTAGCGCGGCGGATTGAAAAAGTGGGTGCCAAACCAGTTGCGCCGGAAGTCTTCGGAAAAGCCTTCAACGATCTTTGCCACCGGCAATCCGCTGGTGTTGGTGGTGATGATGGTGTTCGGCTTGCGTATTGCTTCGATTCGGCGCAGTAGGCTCCGCTTGATCTCGAGATCTTCAACCACCGCCTCGATGATCCAGTCGGCATCGGCGAGCTTGTCGAGGTCGTCTTCGAAGTTGCCGATCGTGATCAGGCGCGCCAACGACGGCTCAAAGAATGCCGCCGGCTTCGACTTCACCGCAGCTTCCAGGCCCGCGGCCGCAATGCGATTTCGCGCCGCCCCGTCTGCATCCGGCGGCACGACGTCGAACAGATACGAAGGCACACCGGCGTTGGCCAGGTGCGCGGCAATGCGCGAGCCCATCGTGCCCGCCCCTAGGATGGCAACTTTTTCAATCCGTCGTTGCATGAGATATTGATCGCTCCGGAGAAGTGGTCAGTGGCAGCACTCAACGCTCAGCATCCGACCCTCAGCAGTCACCACTCAGAACTCAGCATTCGAGACTCAGCCAGCGGCGTCTTTCGGTGCCGCATTGCTGTTCATTTGAGCGAAGTGGTCTTGCAGAAATGGAAGCCGATCTGCCATGGCTGATTCGCTAATTGCTAATCCGCTATTTGGTGATTCTGATTAACGATTGCTAATTGATTGTTTGAAAACTCCACCCGTAACGCCTCTCCTGTTCCTCGCAACGGCTTAAATGCACAAGGCGCGCGCCGTAAGATGTGGGGTGAGGATGGCAACGGCGCGCGCCGTATTTAATTAGATACAGCTTACTGAATGAGGGCTCATTCAGTCAACACAATTCTTCAGTTATTTTTCCCGCTGGTCCGGCGACAACACACTGGCGACGACACACTAACGCAGCGATGCAGCTTTGGCGCCGCTCGCGGCGCCTCTGCCCGCCTTGGGCCGGGCGCAACGATAGGCTAGGCTATGACCTTGCCAATGACGACAAGCTCCCCGAATCTCCTTGTAGCCTTGCCCAAGGCCGAGCTGCACCTGCACCTCGAGGGCTCGGTCGACCCTCCTACTTTGTCGGAGCTAAGCCGCCGCCATCCCACGCCGCTGCCGACCACCAATTCCCGCTACAGCGGCCTGGAAGAGAGCGCGCGCGTGTTCACCGAAGAGGAAGCGCGCGCCCTCTACGCCTATCGCGATTTCACCGGTTTTATGCAGGCCTTCAAGGCGGTCACCGAACGCCTGCGCGATCCCGAAGACTACGAGTTGGTCACTTATCGGCTGATACAGAAGCTGCACGCGCAAGGCGTTGTGCACGCGGAAGTCTACATCTCGGCCGGCGTGGTGCAGTGGCGCGAGCAGGAATTCGCGCCGCTATTTGAAGGCGCCGAGCGCGGCCGCCGGCAAGGCGAGCGCGATTTCGGAGTTTCGTTGTACTGGATTCTCGATGCTGTGCGGCACTTCGGAGTCGACAAGGCGAAACGCGTCTTCGACGAAGCCATTCGCCTCAAGCCGCATAACGTCATCGCCATCGGCATCGGCGGCGACGAGCGTCGCGACGGCCCGGAGCCCTTCCGCGAGCTCTATGCGCACGCGGCCAGCAACGGCCTGCGACTCACCGCCCATGCCGGCGAAACGCTCGGCCCGGAATCAATCTGGGCTGCGGTTCGCGAACTCAAGCCTGATCGCATTGGCCATGGCCTGCACGCCATCGACGATCCTGAGCTGGTACGCTTCCTCGCCGAGCAGCAGATTGCAGTCGAGATCTGCATCACGAGCAACGTCTTTACCGGCTGCTGCCCGTCGCTCGCCGCTCATCCCGTGCGCAGGCTCTTCGATGCCGGGGTGCTCATCGTGCTCAACACCGATGACCCCGACATGTTCCATACCACTCTCTGCCGGGAGTACGAGATCGCCCGCGATGTCTTCGGCTTCACGCCCGCCGAGCTGTGCGAGCTGGCAAAAAACTCGTTTCGCGCATCGTTCCTGCCGGAGGAGCGCAAGCGCCAGCTGCTAAGCGGCATCTAGCATTTCGACGCGCACAGTTCCCGAGGGAATCAGCGGTTCCCTTCCGCTGACACTGTGAGCACGGTCAGGTTCGGCAGGCTGTGGTTCCAACCCGCAGGCACAGGGCTCACAGTCATGCGGAACGGCCGCGTCGCATTTGGCTGCAGCGGATCGGTGCCGAAGCTGTCGCTCTGCAGAACTCCTTCCTTGTTGACCATGCCTTCCAGCGGCTGCACCACATTGCCCACTACTTTTCCGCCGGAATCCAGGAAGCTCGCCTGCACAGTCGCGCCCAGCACCGGACGGCCGCTGGTATTCATCACCAGGCCTTCGAGCGTCATCGCCCCGCCGGTCGGCGCCATCCCCAGATGCACGTTCGAAAACTGCAGTTGATTGCTGCCGGGTTGTGCCGGGAGCTGCGCCGCGCTGGGCGGCGGCGTTTTCTTCGGCGCACGCGGCATGTAGTAAACGATGGCCGCAATCAGCGCCGCCGCCACCAGTATTGCGAACAGGACTCCGGGCAAGCCGAAGCCCGGCCGTTTAGGGGCCGGTGGCACCAGCTCAGGTCGGCGGTTTTCGCCAGTGTCGCGGGAGTCGGAAGGAATGCGCGGATTAGTGGCCATGATTGCCTGCCTCTCGAAGTTCCTGATTGGGCCGCTGCCGGCTCTTTCAGTAGGATGAGCGCCGCGCCGCCCGGAGTTTGCAGCTTTTCCAGAGTGGCCCATCCGCCAACTATGGGCCGGGCCGCTACATCTTACGAACCGTGCAGCTTCTCGACTCCCGCGCGGCCAGAATCCTGGCAACCATCTGTCTGTTTGTCGCTGTGGGAGCCTT
>DASRGM010000230.1:0-13505 GCA_035651035.1 Terriglobales bacterium | reverse complement strand
AACACGCTGGCTTCGCTCTCCCGCGCCTTCCGTCTGGCAGGCCATGAGGCCACCGTGTGCGACAACGCAGCGCGCGCGCTGGAGCTGGCGCAGAACCACACATTCGACCTGGTGCTCTCCGACGTGGTGATGCCCGGCCGCGACGGATTGGCCCTGCTGGAGGACCTGCGCGGCAGCGGCGTCACAACCCCGGTCGTAATGATGTCCGGCCAGGCGCACATCGACATGGCCGTGCGCGCGACGCGGCTGGGCGCGCTCGACTTCCTCGAGAAGCCAATCTCCACCGACAAGCTGCTGGTGACGGTGGAGAACGCGCTCAAGCTGAAGCGGCTGGAAAATGAGAACCGCGACCTGCGCTCGCGCGTCGGCAGGCACGAACTCGTTTGGAGTGGCGCTGCCATGCAGCGAGTCATGGCGCAGCTGGACCGTATAGCTGCCAGCGAGACGCGAGTGTGCATTTACGGGGAAACTGGAACCGGAAAGGAGCTGGCGGCACGCAGGTTGCACGAGCAGAGCCCGCGCGCACAGGGGCCGTTCGTCACGCTGAACTGCGCTGCAGTTCCGCCGGAGCTGATCGAGTCGGAGCTGTTCGGCCACGAGAAAGGCGCCTTCACCGGCGCCTTGCAGCGGCACCTGGGCAAGTTCGAGCAAGCGCACCGCGGCACGCTGCTGTTGGACGAGATAGGCGACATGCCGCTGCACATGCAGGCCAAGCTACTGCGCGTGCTGGAGGAAGGCGAGGTGGAGCGTATCGGCGGAGCCAAGCCGGTGAAGGTCGATGTGCGAGTGGTGGCGGCAACGCATCGCGATCTTGCAGAGTTGGTCACGCAGGGCACCTTTCGACAGGACCTCTATCACCGCGTGGTCGTGTTCCCGATTACGCTGCCGCCGCTGCGGGAACGGGCGGAAGACATCCCTAAGCTGGTCGAACATTTTGCCTCGGTGGTTTGCGCGCAGAATGGCTGGAAGCCCACTCCTTTCGCCAGCGCGGCACTCGCGGCGCTGGAGGCATACACCTGGCCTGGCAATGTGCGTGAGCTGAGAAATATGGTGGAGCGTCTGCTGTTGCTGGCTACCTGCGGGAGCGTGGACGCCGCGACGGTGGAGCTCGCGTTGCCGCGCGCGAGCCAGGCGACAGGGCCGACGGCCTCACACAAAGACAAAGACGGCGGCCGCTTGGTGGAGCGGCTGGCGGCCTTCGAGCGCGAAACGATTCTGGCCGAGTTGCAGCGGCAGCATCATCACATCACCAACACCGCCAAGGCGCTTGGCCTGGAACGCAGCCATCTCTACAAGAAATGCCAGCAGCTGGGCATCGATCTGCGTCAACTGCGCTGGGCGGAGAGCGGCAGCGCATCGCGTCCCGCCATAGCGGCACGCGGTGGCGACGAGTTATAATCGTCAAGCTGCTTGAAAGGCGCCCTTAGCTCAGCTGGATAGAGCGTCTGGCTACGAACCAGAAGGTCGGGAGTTCGAATCTCTCAGGGCGCGCCATTCTTTTGAATAGATTAGAGCACTCGTATCGAGTGCCCCTTCAACATCTGACGTGAATTCTCCGCCTTCTTTCCGTCAAAGGGTCGAACTGGTGTGCGCAGGCCGTCGGCATCACGTTCGCGCGGGATGTTCAGGTCAAGACGCTTTGGTTGCCAAATGCAGCAAGACTCTTCGGCTAATGGGTTCCCGGTGAGAGCACAGGCCCTCGCCCAGGATCCTCCGCAGGCGTCACGGAGTTCGCACACTCCACATTTGCCCTCTAAATTCCTGCTGTCGCGAAGGGCGACGAACAGCGGCGAATGCCGTTAGAGTTCGGCTAGCGACTGTTTACGCACGTTTCCCGCCGAGGGTGGCGGAAAGCCGCTCGGGAAGACTTCTCCCAGGTGGTGGTATTGCAATTGTGGTTGCTGACCCTCTCCATGCAAGCAATGCTTAGCGGCGAATACAGGACACTAATTCCAGCGGCAGCAGGATCGACTGCTTTGCTGGCCGCAACCGTCGGCTTAGTTCGCTATGTTTTCCATTTTGATCGCGAGATCACTAGGGAATAGAAATAGTGCGTCTCCGATGTTCTGTGACAAGCTGGCCACATTTGCTCAAAAGCAGGCTTCTAATTGTTTCTGCGGACCTGTTTCCGCGGAATCGGAAACCTTACTCTTCACGGAGTAGCGTCAGGAGACAACGAATGAATAGGCAAATAAGAATTTTATTGCTGGCGATCGGTATTGGATTGGTTCCCTTTTGTTTCTCTGCCGTGCCCATGCAGGCACAGCAAAACGAGATGCAGCGGGCGCACGACGCCGGATATCAGAACGGCGTGAATGCCGCTCGCCAGAACAAGCCGATGAACTTGAACACTGACGACTGGCACGGCGACCGGCTGAACGCCTACCGCCAGGGCTACGAGGAAGGCTACCGTAGCATGCGTGCCGGCGGCGAAAATGGCTGGCGCGGCTACCAGAACTCCGAGGATCAGAAGGCATACCAAGCCGGTTACCGTAACGGTGTTCACGACCGGGAAGTCAATCACCCGATGAACATGCGCACCGGCGACTGGAAAGCGGACCGTTTGGAAGCCTATCGCAAGGGCTACGAAGAGGGCTATCACGCGCGAGAGCACGGCCATGAACGGGCCGAAGGTTATGACCAGCGCTAGCTGAAGCACAACAGCCAGCCAATTGAGAGCGCAGCCGGGGTGGCTGCGCTCTTTATTTGCTGAGACAGCTAAGCGGCTAAGTGGCTAGAGCCGCTTTCGATTTTTCCCGCATTGCGGACGGCCTGAGGGCCCGTCGATTTTCAGTCGTGAACGATTAGCGTCGGCCGCGTCCGCCACCGCCGCCGCGTCCGCCACGGCTACCGCCGCGATCTCCCCGTCCGCCGTGATGCCCTCCGCCATGCCGGCTGCCGGCATGCTCGCGCCGCTCGCCGCCCTCACGGTTGAAGTTCTGCTCGGGCTCGTCAGCGCGCTCGTGTCCACCTTCGAAGGTCACTGAAGCGCCAGCGCCGCCTTCGCCTTCCGGCGCAGCTTCGCCGCCGCCCGCCGCCTGCATCTTCGCGCGCTGCTCGCGGAGTATGGCCTTGCGCGACAGCTTGATCCGGTTGCCTTCGACGGCCAACACCTTCACCAGCACCTGATCGCCTTCCTTCAGCTCGTCGCGAACATCGTTGATGCGGTGCTCGGCAACTTCGCTGATATGCAGCAGACCGTCGGTGCCCGGAATAATTTCAACGAAAGCGCCAAAGTCCGCCAGCCGCGTGACCTTGCCAAGGTAGGTCTTCCCTACTTCGGCGGTCGCCGTGATGTCGCCGATCATTTGCAGCGCCCGGGCCGCAGCCGCCTGATCGCTCGAGGAGACATTAACCTTACCGCTGTCTTCGACGTCAATCTTCACGCCTGTGGCTTCGACGATGCCGCGAATCACCTTACCGCCCGGCCCGATCAGGTCGCGGATCTTATCGGTTGGAATGGTCAGGGTGTAGAAGCGCGGCGCGAACTCGCTGATCTTAGTGCGCGGCTCACCGATGGCGGCGTTCATCTTGTCGAGGATGAACAGGCGCCCGGCCTTGGCTTGCTGCAACGCCTCGCGCATGATCTGCGGGGTGATGCCCTGGACCTTGATGTCCATTTGAAGCGCAGTGATGCCGCCGCGGGTGCCGGCAACTTTGAAGTCCATATCGCCGTAGTGATCTTCCGCGCCGGCGATGTCGGAGAGGACGGCGTAGTCGTCACCTTCCTTCACCAGACCCATTGCAACGCCCGCAACGGAAGCCTTCAGCGGAACGCCCGCGTCCATCATGCTGAGCGATGCACCGCAGACGGTGGCCATTGAGGATGAGCCGTTCGACTCGAGGATGTCGGAGACAACGCGCATAGCATAGGGCCAATCGGTATCGCTGGGCAGAACGGCGAAAAGCGCGCGCTCGGCGAGGGCGCCGTGGCCGATTTCGCGGCGTCCCGCACCACGCAGAAATGCCACTTCTCCAACAGAGAACGGGGGAAAGTTATAGTGAAGCATGAAGCGCTTCTTGGCTTCGCCTTCGAAGGCCTCGAGCCGCTGCATGTCTTCGGCGGTGCCCAGCGTGGTGGTGACCAGCGCCTGGGTTTCGCCGCGGGTGAAGATCGCCGAACCGTGAGTGCGCGGCAACACGCCGACCTCGATCCAGATATCGCGGATCTGGTCGAACTTGCGGCCATCCGGACGGCGGCGCTCCTTGATCACCTGCTCCCGGAAGACCTGTTCGCGCAGGAGGTCGAAATAGCTGGTCGCTTTCTTGCGACCTTCCATGTCTTCGTCGTCGATGGTGCTCTTCAGCTCGTCCTTGAGCTGCTTGATGAGCGAGTAGCTTTCGTTCTTGGGATACTTCTCGGTATTCGCCGCGTCCTTCAGGCGCTCGCCCATTTTTGTCCGCAAATCGTCGAGGTAGTCCTGATCGAGCACTGGCGGCTGGACCTTGCGCTTCTCCTTGCCGCCTTTTTTCACCAACTCGGTGATCGCTGCGCAGATTCTCTTGATCTGCTCATGGCCGAACTCGATGGCTTGGACGACGACTTCCTCGTCAACTTCGCGAGCGCCCGACTCGATCATCACGATGCCTTCGGAGGTACCGACGACCATCAGGTTCAGGTCGCCCGAGCGCTGCTCGTCGTAGGTCGGGTTGATGATGAACTGCTCATTCACGCGGCCGACACGCACTGCGCCGATGGGGCCGTTGAACGGAATGTCGGAGATGCTGAGCGCGACGGAGGCGCCGTTGATGCCGGAGACATCCGGATCGTTTTCAGTATCGGCCGAGAGCACCATGGCGATGACCTGGGTCTCGCAGCGGAAGCCTTCGGGGAACAGGGGGCGGATGGGGCGGTCAATCTGGCGGCTGGTGAGGATTTCGCGCTCACTGGGCCGTCCTTCGCGCTTGATGAAGCCGCCGGGAATCCGGCCCGCCGCATAGGTGTACTCGCGATAGTCGACGGTAAGGGGGAAGAAGTCGATCCCTTCGCGAGGCTCAGGGTTGGCGCAGGCGGTGGCCAGGACGACGTTGTCGCCCATGCGCACCACGCAGGAGCCGTGCGCCTGCTTTGCCAGCTTGCCGACTTCGAATTGGATGGACTTGCCACCGGGCAAATCGACCGAGATTTCATGCTTGTGGACGCCGTGAAGTTCGGCGGTCATGGTGTCTGCTTCGTTCATTTCGTAAGTTCCTTCTGTGTAGCGCAACCGATTCGAATGGGCGCCTTTTCGGTGCGCCGTCATATCGCGGGAGCGCGCGGCTTCGGCCGCTGAGGCCCCCTTCGGGACTAAAGGCCATTTCGTTTGGTCCTGAGCGGCGCGGCTGAAAGCGCGTCCCTTCAAAACCATAGTCACGATATGGGAGATGGAGTGAAATACAAGTCAGCCGAGAGAGGCTGTGGTCAATGGGCGCAAGCTGCACCCGTGTACGCCGATTTCGCGCGCCCAGCTCTGCCGGATCCCGCGAGAACACGCCCGAAGCGTAAGTAGTTCAGTCGGCACTCGCTACTTGCGGATGCCCAGCTTCTGAATGACGGCCTTGTAGCGCTCGGTATCAGACTTTCTGAGGTAGTCGAGCAGGCTGCGACGCTTGCTCACCATCATAAGAAGGCCGCGCCGGGAGGCATGGTCCTTCTTGTGGGTCTTGAAATGCTCCGTCAATTCGCCAATCCGCGAACTCAGAATGGCGATCTGAACTTCCGGTGAACCGGTGTCGTTATCGTCCCGCCGGTTATCGGCAATCAGGGCGGCTTTTTTCTCTCGGGCTAACACTGAATCGGCTGCGCTCCTACTCTTTTATCGTATGTTGTTACGTCGTCAAGGATAACATGCGCGAACGGGAACGGGCAAAGAGGAAGCCTGGAAAAGTCATAGTCACCCCAGCTTTGCCTCTGAATCGATGTACGCTGCGATGAATCGTGCTTCGATGGAGTAACTGTTGCCATGGGAAATATCGAACCTTGGAGGGCCCCATTTGTTGTGCCCTAACGAAACCCGGCCAAACATGAAGATTTGGCCGGGTCGGTATTAGATCCGCGAGATAGGTTCGAGTTACGGCAGAGCCGTTCCCGGGGGGAACGAGACGCCGCGAAGCACCTCGCCAAAGCCGGCGCTTTCGAAGGTCGTGAAGCTCTCGTTCGGCAGAGTGGTGGCGCTAATCTGATCGTTAATCACCACCAGCATGTTGGGGTCGGCGCCGGGATCACCGTTACCGCTCACCGTGGAGGTGATGGCGTAGATGGTCGCTGTGCCGTCGCCGTTGACAATACCGGTAAGGTTGCGCAGACCATCGGTTCCGGGCGACCACGGCAGCCTGGTCGCTGGATTGTTGCCGGTGGGGTAGTTTGCGATGGTGTACGGAATACCCAGCTGCAATCCCGATTGCAGAACGTAAGCGAGGTTCCACTGGCCGGCGATCGGATCGAAGATCCACTTCTGCAGTCCCGCCGTCGGGGAGGACGCCGCCTTGGTATAGACGCCGTTCGAGAAAGTATTATCGCCGTCGCCTTCATCGGCAACGTACAGCGTAGTCGCGTTGGCGAACCATATGCCGAATGGGAACGAGGTCTTCGATTTGAGCTTCTTGGGGAAGCCGTTCAGGATGCACATATTATTGGGATCGAGTCCCATGGTCTGCAGCAGGTTCGGGTCATAGGCCAGAGGTGCATTGGGCAGGGTCGCTCCAGCCGGCGGCAGGCCGATGCCCTTGCTGTCGTTACACACCGTGAGCGTCGGATCGACGAAATATACAGTGTTGACGCCATTGCTGCCGCTGCCCTTCGTGTAATACAGCACATTGTTAAAAATGGTCAGGCCGCGGAAGTTGGTGTCTTTGCCGATCTTGTCCTGCGGATCGCCGATTTGCGTGATGTTGAAGCTGGCGAGGGGCGTGGGCTGCCCTGGTCGCTGCGCAACCTCGGCGCGCACCTCGGCCGTAAGGATCTGCGCGCCGGCGCCGATGATGATGCCGTCCGGTTGAGGATTGCCGCCGTTACCTGCATTGCCCGCGGTGTACAGGAAATTGTTCCTCCCCGAGTTGTTCCATATCGTTGCCCGGCCATTGTTGCCGCTATACGCGTTGGTCACGGTGAAGTGAAACTTGCCGTGAGCGTCGACCTGCGCCACCGCGCGATACGCGTTGATGCCCACCGGATCGGTGGGATCGACGTCGGCAGGCGTGTTCGAATTCGAGACATCCACATTGTCGATGGGCGAGACGTAGCCCATAAAAGTGAGGTACTGGCCGTCGGTCGAAAGGTTCAGCGCCAGCTCGGACTTCGAGGAGAAGCTGGTGACCATTTGGTCCTTCTGCGGATTCACTCCGTTCTGCGAGCTGTTAGGAACTTCGAGCGAATTGACGAGCGTTCCGGCCGGCGTGTACTGGTCGAGAAACACCGTTGACGTGATCCCGAAGCTAGGATCAACCAGGTCGTTGTTCCAGACATAGGGATAAGTGCCGTCATTGGTTGCCGCGCCGGCACAGCCGCCCTGCGTCTGCTGGCAGTTGGGCGGCAAGATTTGGCCAACCTGCACGTTGTTCGGGTTGTTGTCATACACGCTGCGGCTGACCACCAGATTACCGGGCGAGAAAAAGTTGCTCTGGGCGCTAGCGCAGGCGACGCCAGCAAGAGCGATTCCGGAAAGCAGCGCAATTCGATGAAGCAGCACGCAAAAAGAGTTCCAGGGTGTTTCTGTCACGCAAGTCTCCTTTGAATTTCAGGCGATGGATGCCGTTGAACCGAGGCTCTAGCTCTTCTTAGCAGCCCGGTATTGCGCCTGAGTTACGGACAGGTGACAAACGCGTGAATGTCTGGCGGGCAATGGAAAACGAAACCCGAAACCGTAAGAGGGATTGGGTCGTAGGGGGGGAAAGAAGGCCGCGCCTTACCCCTGTGCCCCAACCGAGGCTGAGACACAGGTGTTAAGCGCTCTGTTCAACGTCACTGTCCCGATTCGACCTTGTTGACCTTGATGGTGTTTCTGTCGCTATTAAACTGGTACCTGACCGTCACGTTCTGCCCGTTGTAGTTCTTCAGTGCGTTCGGGTTGCTGACCTTCCAGGTAGTGTTGTTGCTGCTGAAGGTCCTGCCATCGTCGCCGACCATGCCGGTCATGGTGTGGTGCGGCGAGGTGTTCATGCCGTTCACCTGGTTCTCGGCCGATTGGTTCGCCGACTGCTGCTCCATTTTCGAATTATTATTCGGGTTCTGCTGCTGCGTATTGTCCTGGGCAAAAGCAACCGCCGCCGAGGACAACGCCAGCGCCAGCAGAGCGGTTATCAGCTTCGTCATCGCTAGCTCCTTGTGAGGCTCCCTGTCGCATGACGAGAATTCCTGACCTCTGTCATGCCTAGTTTTGTGACGGTAACTTCAGGGCGCGGGTTTGCTGGCAAGAGAGCTGCGGTTCGCAAACGGAGGCTCCAGACGGGCGGCTACTTTGGCCAGAGGTCGGCCAAGCCGAGCGGCTGCTCTCCCGGTGGACATCTTGGGCGCGGCGTGAAACTCACATCACCTTAGCCCCGCCAGATAGCCCATAGAAGGCAAAGCTGACCTGCCATCCATCATGCGTTCATTGCAGAACAAAAATGTTTCGGTACCCGAATCGGCCCGTCTTCAACTCACCGCGCGTAAGCGAGTCGACTGGCGAAGGCTGCTCTGTTCGTGCGAGATTAACCCGTGCCCCG
Organism: Terriglobales bacterium; assembly: GCA_035651035.1. Lineage (GTDB taxonomy): Bacteria > Acidobacteriota > Terriglobia > Terriglobales > Acidobacteriaceae > Bog-257. The sequence continues at coordinate 4,823 of DASRGM010000230.1, read as the reverse complement.
TTTCACGTTCTTCATCGGCAAAGGCGGCGTCGGCAAGACCACAGTCTCGTCCGCGTACGCCCTGCACCGCGCCGCCAAGAGTCCTGGCAAGCGATTCTTGCTGCTCTCTACCGATCCGGCACATTCGCTCGCCGACGTCCTGCAAGTGAAGGTGGGTGACCGGGCGGTGCGCCTGGGCAGCGCCGGGCAGCTTTGGGCGCGGCAGCTTGATGCCGGCCGCCAGATCCGGCGTTTCCTTGCGCAGGAACGCCGCGAACTCCTGGCGCTGCTGAGCAAAGGAAGTTTCTTCACCGTCCAAGAGATCGAACCGTTGCTCGACACCAGCTTGCCCGGCATGGCGGAAGTTGCGGCGCTAATCGCTGTGCAGGAGCTGCTGGCGAGCGGCTACGACGAAGTAATCGTCGACACGGCGCCGATGGGACACGCCATCCGGCTGTTCCAGATGCCGGAGCACTTCGCGCGTTTTCTGGACGTTCTGGAAACAGCGACGGCGCGCGACCGGGTGCTGGCAGCGCATTTTCAGGGACGGCCGCGGCGCGAGCCGGCGGTGGAGCGCTGGACGCGCCTGGTCAAAGAGCTCGAGCAGGCGCTCTCAACCGAAGGCTCGCAACTCGTGCTGGTCACCACGCCAGAACCGTTCTCGCTCCAGCAGTCGGCACGTGCGGCACAAACCTTTGCCGCCGGAAGCGTGCGCCAATACATGACGACTGTCGTTCTCAATCGCGCCATGGCCGCGGGGCGCACTTGTGCACGCTGCCGGACGCGCGCCGAGCAGACGGTTGCCGCCCGAAAATTCCTGCAGCGCCAATTTTCTTCAGCGCTGATCTTTACTGGCGAGGACCCAGGCTGTCCCATCCTTGGGCTCGCCGCGTTGCGCTCCTTCGGGGCGCATGTTTTTTACGGACGCAAGCTGCCGAAGTCGATCGTGAAGCAGCCGCCGAAAGCTTCGCCGATTCAGCTACAGCCTGAAAAGTGGCCGCGACTCTCCACCGCATTGACGCTTACCTTTGGCAAAGGCGGCGTCGGCAAGACGACAATCTCCGCCGCATTGGCGTTTCACCACCGCCAAACAGCAAAACGCGAATCTGTCACCATCTGCTCGATTGATCCCGCACCGTCCCTGGATGACATCTTCCAGGCGACAGTCGGCGACGCTCCGCGCCCGGTCCTGCGCGATACCAAATTACTTGCGGCGGAGTTCGATGCCGTGGCGGAGTTTCAGCAGTGGACGGACAGCCTACGCCGGTGGTTCACCCAAGCCATGACCAGTAACGAGCGCGGCCTCCACATCGACGTGAGTTTCGATCGCAGGTTTCTGCTTACGTTGCTCGATGTTGTGCCTCCGGGTGTCGACGAACTCTTTGCCATATTCCGCATCCTCACCCTGCTCAACGAGAACGGGCGAGTGGTGATCGACATGGCTCCGACGGGTCACGCTCTGGAGGTTTTGCGAACACCCGCGCGCCTGCTCTCCTGGACGCGGCTGTTGCTGAAGACGCTGGCGGCCCATCGCAAGCTGCCTATGGCGCGCGACGCCGCGGTTGAGGTCGCGGGCCTCTCCCAAAGGGTGCGCGAAGTGGCAGACGTGCTGCGCAACCGCAGCCGCAGCAGTGTTGTCGTGGTCACGCTGGCCGAGCCGTTGCCGAATTACGAGACGCGGCGGCTTTTGCGCTCACTGCGCGAGATGCACGCTCCGGTGCGTGCGCTGATCGTCAACCGCGTGCTCTCTGTCAAGGGCATTCGGTGCGAACGATGCAAGCGGGCAGCGGCGTGGCAGGCGTTCTCGCTGCTGCAGCTCAAGCGCGAAGGGCGCGGCGTGGAGCTGTGGATCGCGCCTGAGGCCGAGCGGCCGATCGCCGGCGCGAAGGCGCTGCGGAAGTTCACAGGTGAGCTGTATCGGCTGCGGTAACAGGATTGAGGGTGGCAATCCGGTACAATTTCACCTGCTTTGTCGCTTCGTCATGCCTAGGCTCGCGAAACCCACGTCGAAATCCTCAAGTAGGAGGGCGCCCGCGCGCGTACTTTACTTGTATGGGATCTCGCGAATGCCGCAGCAACGCACGCCCGCCATTGCCGCCGAAGGGATTGACGGCAGCGCTCCGGTCGAGGCGTTCCGAGCCGGTAAGTATCTTTGCTGGGTCAGTCGCGTCTCGAAGAAAGACTTTGCCGACCAGATCACTGAGCGCATGCAGAACCTGGATTGGCTGGCGGGCGCAGGCTTGAGGCATCAGAGGATCGTGGCCGAAATTTCAAAAAAGCTGGCTGCCCTGCCGGCGCGCTTCGGTACGATATTTCTCAGCGAATTATCCCTGACGCGGCATGTGGAAGAACGCGAGCCTAACTTGCGCGCCGCATTCGCGCGGGTGGCCGACGCTGACGAATACGGCATCAAGATTTTCGCAAAGCCTACAGCGGCGCGCCGCAAGCGCACTCTCGCCAGCAGCGGAGCGGAATATCTGAAGCGCAAGGCGGAAAGCTTGCGGCCGCGGACAGCAGCCAAAGGCGGCAAGGAGATCGAGGAGTTTGCGGCGGCGCTGAAGCAGCTGGCCATCGCCGACAGCCCCGGCGGCAAGGCCAGCTCCGGCCAACCCGGCTTGCTGTGGCACGCCTCACTGCTGGTACGCAGGAAGGATCGCGAGAAATTGGACTCGCTGCTGCGAAAGTACGCAGACCGGTGGCAGGAGCTTCGCCGCATCGATTGCAGCGGACCGTGGCCGCCGTACTCCTTTGTGGGGGAGCATGTCTGACGCGAGCCTGCAGTCCGGGCTGGCGCTGGAGGGAGAGGGCGAGCTCTCGCTGCTTGATATCCTCGACCACGTGCTGAACGCCGGCGTGCTGATTCATGGCAGCCTGGTGATTTCACTGGCGGGCGTGGATCTGGTGTACGTTGGGCTGAATGTCATTCTCACGTCCGTCGAGACTGCACTGCGCAATATCGAGGGCAGAGCGGACCTTTAGGTCCGCGTGCCAACCGGCCTTACAATCGCGTTCAGAGCTGAAGCCCCAGGCGTCAGCCCGGAACATCCGGCTTACGATTGCTGCGACGCGGGTCTGAAGACCCGGTCTACCGATGCCCTGTCTTCTTTACTGCGTCACCCAGGCAACTGCGACGGTCGAGATCACCGGCGGCGTGTGCAATGAAGCCGTCAAGTCGCGTGAGATGCTGGGAGTCCGGGTCTACTGGAGCGATCTGCTGGACGTGCAAGCGTGCCTCGGCACCCCGGAGGCGATCAAACAGGCAGCGCTGCAGTTTCATCAGGTGCTGCGCGAAATTCTCGCCGCCACAACGCCAGTGCCGTTCCGATTTCCGACATTACTCGATAGCAGCGACAACCTGGAGCAGCACCTCGCCTCCGAACAGGAGCTTTACCGCGAGGCGCTGGTGCGGGTTGGGGGCGCCGTGCAGTATGAGGTCATCGCCACTTGGACAGATGAGCCGGCGACCGATGCCGGCAAGCCGATCAGCGGCCGCGAGTATTTGAAGCGGCGACAGGAAGCCGCGGGACGCGTCGCCGCCGTCGAGAGCAAGCTGAGGCGCGTCACTGCAGACGCGGTTCGCGAGTGGCGCGGGCGGCAGGAGCGCAAGAGTTATCGATGGTTTGCCCTGGTGCCGCGCGAGTGCCGCGACCGCTTTCTGGCTGGGCTGCGCGGGGCGGGCGGATCCGAAGGCGTTCGCCTGCGGCTGAGCGGGCCGTGGCCGCCAAGCGAGTTTGTCGCGTCACGAGGCGAGCATGGATAAACCGAAGCGGCTGACGTCCGAAGAGGTCGAAGCAACCGTGGCGGAACTGCGGCGCCAGCTGCAGTCCAGCGCGAATGAGGCCCTCGAGCGCATTGACTGTAATTCAGAGACGATTGAGCAGGGGCTGGCGAAGCTGGTGCTCGGACTCATCGAACTGCTGCGCCAGTTGCTGGAGCGGCAGGCCATCCGCCGCATGGAAGGCGGCACCCTTAGCGATGAGCAGGTCGAGGAGATGGGCCTGGCGCTGATGAAGCTGGAAGAGAAAATGAAAGACCTGACCGAGCAGTTTGGACTAAAGCCGGAGGACTTGAATCTGGCGCTAGGGCCCTTGGGCAAGCTTATCGAATGACGCCGGCTGAAGAGTCTGCTGAAAAACTCGGGCGATGAGCCGTTTGGGTAGAGCTGGCCTTCAGGCCAGCGTCTAACCGTTTTGATTTCGTGCTTCCAAGCGAGCTTAGCTCGCGAGGAAGCCGCCTTTCCGGCTCCCCAACAAACCGTCAAGCCGGCATGCCCTTCTTGGCGCCTCCAACGCTAGCCGGAACGCCAGGTCACCAACGCCGTTACGATACAATTTTCGTTGTTCTCAATGCCTGTGCCAATCTCACCGGCGCGCTCGGCGTCGACCTCCGCAACTGTAGAAGCCGCGCCTCAATTCCGCTGGCAGGCGTTCTTAGGCTCGCCGGTCTGGATGGTCATTGTCGCATTTGCCGTCCGCGTGCTGTGGATCGCCTTCGCTCACACCTATCGCATTCGCACCAATGAGCACAACTTTGGTTTCGGCTGGGAGACAGGCCGCATCGCCTATTCGCTGGCGCATGGCATGGGCTTCAGCTCACCCTTCGGCGGAAACACCGGCCCTTCGGCGTGGACAGCGCCGATTTATCCCTGGATCGTCTCCATTGCATTCCGCTTGTTCGGCAGTTATTCGCGCGCGGCAGCCTTCTCGCTGCTCACCTTCAACAGCGTCTTTGCGGCGCTCACCAGTTGGACGATTTATCGCACCGCGCGTCGCGTCTTCAATTCAAATGTGGCCATTTGGGCGGGCTGGATCTGGGCGCTCTATCCCGACACCATCTTCTGGTCG
>DASRGM010000229.1:0-9809 GCA_035651035.1 Terriglobales bacterium | reverse complement strand
GCCCGTGCCGGTCAGCTTCACCACGCCGAACGGCAGCAAGCCCAAGCGCCAGGAGATCGTCTTCAAGGTGGACGAAGGTCCGCGGGCCGACACGTCGCTGCAAGCGCTGCTGGCGCTGAAGCCGGCATTCCATGCGAAGGGCACGGTGACGGCGGGCAACTCGTCGCAAATGTCGGATGGCGCGGCGGCTGCGGTGATCATGTCAGCGGAGTGGGCGAAGGCGCTGGGACTGCAGCCGCTGGCGCGTTTCGTCGCCTATGCCACAGCGGGGTACAAGCCGGAGGAGATGGGGCTCGGCCCGGTGTTTGCGATCCCGAAAGCTCTGAAGATGGCCGGGCTGAAGCGCGACGACATCGACGTGATCGAGCTCAACGAAGCTTTTGCGGCGCAGTCGCTGGCGGTCATCCAGGAAGCGAAGCTCGATCCCGGGCGCATCAATGTGAATGGCGGCGCGATCGCGCTGGGACATCCCCTGGGATGCACCGGCGCGAAGCTGACGGCGACGATCCTCCGCGAATTGAAGCGCCGCAACGGACGCTACGGCATGGTAACGATGTGCGTCGGCGGTGGCATGGGTGCGGCGGGCATTTTCGAGAATTTGCAGTAAGGGATTTCACCACGGAAGCACGGAAGATACGGAATTTTGCAAGTCTGTGCTTATAGCATAGAGGTTTGTATCAGGGCGCGACTTCAGTCGTGCCAAGTAGTGTGCTTCGGTTCGGCTTTAGCCGCTGTCATCCGGGTAGCAGGGGCTAAAGCCCGCGACCAGGCCATCGCGTTGCGGCACGCCTAAAGACGTCCCCTGATACGAATCCGGGCTCCGGCACAGACGCTAGCGAACTCTGTAGAGATTCCGTGTATTCCGTGCTTCCGTGGTGAGAACGATTTCGCAACAGGAAGGATCTATGGCAACGACGACGGTAGCTCCCAAGACCAAAACGACGGGTGGAAGTTTTCTGCTCGAAGATCATGCACTGGACAATGTCTTCACCCCGGAAGACTTCAACGAAGACCAGCAGATGATCGCGAAGCTGGCCGACGAGTTCGCGACCAACGAAGTTCTGCCCAGCGTCGAAAAGATTGAGCACAAGGACTGGGCGGTGACGCGCGAGCTGCTGAAAAAGGCGAGCGAGATGGGATTGACCAACGCCGACGTGCCTGCCGAGTACGGCGGCGCCGACATGGACAAGGTGTCGTCCGCCATCATTGCTGAACACCTGGCGAAATGCGGCAGCTTCGTGGTCTCCATGGGAGGACACTCCGGCATTGGGACGCTGCCTATCGTCTTCTTCGGCACCGAGGAACAGAAGAAGAAGTACCTGCCGAAGCTGGCGTCGGCCGAGATGATTGGCGCCTACGCGTTATCGGAGAGCACCAGCGGCTCCGACGCGCTCAACTGCCGCACCAAGGCCGTGCTCTCGCCGGACGGGAAGTATTACGTGCTGAATGGCGAGAAGATGTGGATCACCAACGCGCACTTTGCCGACCTGTTCACCGTCTTCGCCAAAGTGGATGGCGAGAAGTTCACGGCGTTCCTGATCGAAAAAGATTTTCCGGGCTTCTCGGTTGGCGCGGAAGAAAAGAAGATGGGGATTCGCGGCTCGTCCACGGCGCCGCTGATTCTGAACGACTGCAAGGTGCCGGTCGAAAACGTTCTCGGCGAGGTGGGCAAGGGGCACATCATCGCCTTCAATATCCTGAACGTCGGCCGCTTCAAGCTGGGCGCCGGGTGCGTGGGAGGGGCGCGCACGTCCTTGCAGAACGCGATTGCCTATGCCAAGCAGCGCAAGGCTTTCACCAAGAGCATTGCGGACTTCGGGCTGATCCGCGAGAAGATTGCGCAGATGGCCGCCGGCATTTACGCCGGCGAGTCGATGGTCTATCGCACGGTGGGCATGATGGACACGGCGCTGGCGGAGATCGACAAGAGCCCCGAAGCGATTCGCAAGGCGATCGAGGAGTATGCGGTGGAGTGCTCGATCATCAAGGTGTGCGGCTCGGAGATGCTCGACATGGTGGTGGACGAGACGGTGCAGATTTATGGCGGCTACGGCTTCGTCGAGGAGTACCCGGCGGAGCGGGCCTATCGCGACTCCCGCGTAAACCGCATCTTCGAGGGCACCAACGAAATCAACCGGCTGATTATCACGGGATGGTTGCTGAAGCGCGCCATGAGCGGTCAGCTTCCGCTGCTGCCGGCCATCAAGAAAGTGATGGACGAGGTCATGTCGGGGCCATCCTGTGAGGACCTGGAAGGCACGCTGGCCGCCGAGCGCAAGCTGGTGGAGAACGCGAAGAAGCTGGCGCTGCTGATCGCCGGCGCAGCATCGCAGAAGTACATGCAGAAGCTTGCCGAGCAGCAGGAGATCATGGGCGCGATTGCCGACATGGTGATCGAGGCGTTTGCCATGGATTCGGCGCTGTTGCGCGGGCGCAAGTATGTCGAGGCGCAAGGCGAAGCGAAGGCGGAGCTGGTTATTGCGATGACGCAAATCTATCTTGACGGCGGGTTTGCGCGACTGGAAGCTGCGGCGAAGAAAGTTGTCGCTGCGGTGGCAGAAGGCGACATGCTGCGCACGCAGATGGCAATTGTCCGCCGGCTGGCAAAGCACGAGCCGGTGAATGTAATTGCCTTGCAGGAGAAGGTTGCGGCCCGCGTTTTGGAGGCCGGCAAGTACGTGACGTCGTGAAAATAGCGTTAGCCGAGGGCTGTGAACAAAGCTGCTGAGCATTGCGACAAGCGGGGTCTCTTGGGACTCCGCTTTTTTGCGGTGTATAGTTGGAACAAAGTATGCACACCTACACCTATACTGCTGTCGTGCATCGCGAAGAAAGCTGGTACGTAGCGGAATGTCCCGAGGTTGGGGTGGTCAGACAGGGCGAAACGTTAGACGAAGCAATTAGCAACCTGAAAGAAGCAACCGAGCTGTACTTGGAAGGGATTTCCTCTACCACCTTCTAAACGGGCCCTGATCACTACATTCGAAGTCACCCATGCCTAAACTGCCGCGCGTTTCGGGCAGCGATGCGATTCGCGCACTCGAGAAGCTGGGGTTTGTTCAAGTGCGGCAGCGTGGAAGTCACGTGGTGATGAGGCGTGACAGCGAAGCTGGCGCAGCAGGCTGCGTCATACGCTTGCATGCCGAACTGGCGATGGGGGGCGCTGCGTGGCATTCTGAAACAGGCTGGTGTTTCGGTCGAAGAGTTCGCTGCCAAATGTTAGCCGGACCGAGACGCTGCATTTGTCTGTCTACTGTGACCGATGAATAATGGAACGGTAGAAGCTGCAAAGGAGAGTGCAATGCCGAAGAAGCGTATCTGGACATCCGCGATACTAGCCACGATTGCTCTCGCCGCGCTCGCGATCGCGATCGCGCAGGACAAGAAGCCGCTGAGCCCGCCGGCGACGACGAGCTTCACGTTCGCCGACGGCAAGACGGTCACCATCGACTACAGCCGTCCATCGATGCGAAACCGGAAGATATTCGGCGGCCTGGTGCCTTACGACCGGGTCTGGCGCACCGGCGCGAACGCTGCCACCAGCCTGAAGACCGATGTCAACCTGACCATCGGGGGCACGCCGGTTCCGGCAGGAAGTTATACCCTGTACACATTGCCGGGGCAGAACAGCTGGAGCCTCATCGTCAACAAGCAGACGGGACAGTGGGGCACGAAGTATGACCAGAGCCAGGACCTGGCGCGCATCCCCATGAAAGTCGCGCAACGATCATCCGGACTGGAACTGTTCACCATCTCGCTCGACAAGACTGGCGACGATTCTGCCGTCCTGAAGATCGAATGGGAGAACACACTCGCCAGTGTGGATGTGAAGGAGCAGAAGTGACCGGCGCCTCGCGACCGGTTGTGCAGGCGTAGCGCTCTGGTTGGTTGACAGGACACAATTCTTAACAATTTTTTCCATGCCTTGGCTGGCCTTGGCGGAACTGCAACCCCCATCATTCAGAATGTAGTTAGGCCGTCTGAATGTGGTTGCAATTCGCCAAGCTAAAGTGTGGAAATCGGCGCGCCGGTTTCGCATCTAAAGGTTGAACGCCGGGGAGCGTTTGCCTCGTTGAGAGGGACAGGCCTTCGAAGTAGTCACTGACCGCCCATGCTTCAGCACGTCGATTTGCCCAGGTTGGAATCCTTCGCAGTATTGCTGGCGCTGTTATGCGGCGCGTTGGTCTATCTGATTGCGCCGCACCGGCGCGACGCCCAAAGGATTTCACGGGGCCCCACACATCTGCTGTCGGTGGGCGCCATGCTGGTTGTGCTGTTAGGCGGGCTGCAGTTCTATCACTCGCGCGACGCCTCCGCAGACGACGAGTTGCTGGCCGCGAGTGCGATTCCGAAGCTGCGAAGCATTACCCTGCAATCGCTGGCGGCCGCCGGCCTGGCGGTGGTGGCCACCTACCACAACGATAATGGCCGCACCGGCCAGAACCTGGTCGAGACTACTCTGACGCCGCAGAACGTTACCGTGGCGAAGTTTGGCAAGTTGTACTCGTTCCCGGTGGACGGCTACATTTACGCGCAGCCGCTCTATGTCCCGCAGGTGGCGGTGCCGGGAAACGGCATCCACAACCTGGTGATTGTGGCCACCCAGCATGACAGCGTATACGCCTTCGATAGCGACTCAGGTATTGCGGCCCCGGTGTGGAAGGTGAACTTCCTGGATGCTGACGCGGGCATCACCACGCTTTCCCCGTCCGACGTGAACGCCAGCGACATCATGCCCGAGATCGGAATCACCAGCACGCCGGTGATCGACGTGGCCGGCAATACCGTCTATGTGGTGGCGGCGACGAAGGAAAACGGCGCTTTTTATCATCGTCTTCACGCCCTCGATCTGGCATCGGGCGCGGAGAAGTTCGGAGGGCCCCGCACCATCCAGGCCTCTTACCCCGGGGCCGCGCAGGATGGCCATGACGGGATGATCGCGTTCTCCTCGCGTTTCCAGCTACAACGCGCGGCGCTGCTGCTGTCAAAGAACAAGGTATATGTGGCGTTCGCCTCGAATGCCGATTCCGGGCTCTATCACGGCTGGGTGATCGGCTATGATGCGACGACGCTGCGGCAGAGCGGCGCGTGGGTCTCGACGCCCAACGGTTACCAGGGCGGCATATGGATGAGTGGCTGTGGCATCGCCGCTGACCCGGATGGCAACTTGTATTTGTCGACCGCGAATGGCCCATTCAATGCGTTCGGCGAAGAGCCGGGAGTGGACTTCGGCGACAGTATCGTGAAGCTGAAGCCGGGCGCGCGCGGGATCGCGCTGGCGGATTTCTTCACACCCTTCAATCAGGCGAAGCTGGCCGAAGAGGACCTCGATCTCGGTTCGGCTGGGGTGACGCTGCTGCCCGAGCAAACGGGGCCGTACCCGCGGTTGGCCGTGACCAGCGGAAAGAGCGGGCACATCTATGTGCTGAACCGCGACAGCCTCGGAGGGTACAGCGAAAGAAAAGGTAATCCTCAGGTGTTGCAGGAGGTTTCCGGCCAGCTGCGGCAGCAGATGGGCACGGCGGCGTACTGGAACAACCGCCTGTATTTCGGCGCCGGAATCAGCCCGCGGAATGATGGCATCAAAGCGTTTGGCCTCCGGAACGGCGCCCTCAGCAGCTCGCCTGTGTCGCAAACGGCGGCGATCTATCATCTGACGCGCAGCACGGTCAGCATTTCGGCCAATGGCAACAGCGATGGAATCCTGTGGGCAGTGGACAACGATGCCTACTATGCCGCGCGGCAGGGGGCGGCGGTGCTGCATGCCTACGATGCGATGGACCTCTCGCATGAGTTGTACAACTCCAACCAGCGCTTTGCTCGCGACAATCCCGGCCAGTCTTCCAAGTTCACCGTAGCGACAGTGGCCGACGGCAAGGTATTCGTCGGCGGCGCGTCGCAAGTGGCCGTCTATGGACTGTTGCCGCCCACCGGCAAGTGATTTGGCAGTTTCCGGCAGCTGCACTGCAGAAAACCGTGCCGGACCGCAGCCCGCCGGCGCGCCCGCATGTCATGATGGGTTCAGGAATCTCTGATGCGGCTTCCACGATGGCTCTTCACATTTGCGCTGGCGGCGGCACTGGTTTGTCCGGGGGCGAAGCTGCCGGCGCAAACCGCAGCGCAGGCGCCGTCTCAACATCGCGCAACCAGCACCCCCTACACCGGTGATTTGTCGATCTTCGATACCGCTGGACGCGACGAACGGCTTCACATCAATCGCGTGATGGACACGCTGGCCATCGCTCCGGGCAAGGCTGTCGCCGACATCGGGGCCGGTTCCGGATGGTTCACGGTGCGTGCCGCCAAACGCGTGGGCGAGGCGGGCCACGTGTATGCGGAGGACATCAATCCGGCGGCCATTCAGCACATCGATGAGCGCATTCACCAGGAAAAGCTTGCCAACGTCACCACGGTTGCCGGCACGCCAAACGATCCAAAACTTCCGCCGGACAGCGTAGATGCCGTGTTGTTGCTGAAGGCATATCACGAAATCGCGCAGCCGGTGGCGCTGTTGGAAAATCTGAAGGCATCGTTGCGTCCCGGCGCGCGGGTCGGCATTGTGGATCGCGATGGCAACGGCGAGGACCACGGCGTGCATAAATCGGTCGTGCTGCAGGAGGCCAAACAGGCGGGATATCGCCTGGTAGAGGAGCATGACGAGCTAGTGAAGGACGACAAAATGGATTACTTTCTGGTGCTCCAGCTCCGGTAGGCGGGCCGCGCGAGGGCCCGGCATTCCAGGCATTCTCTTGCAAACCATTGCCTTCCAGCGCTCCCATGGGGCAGCTCTCCTCGCGCGGCGGCCATGGCGGCAATTTTCGCCCTCACCTCTGTAGACAATAATTTTGCAAGAGTTAACTACTCGGTAAGCTGTCGGCGGGGTGCTCTCATTCATCTAAAGAAGAGCACGAGGATAGCTCTCGTGCGCGAAGTCACGGCGCACAACTCAGCAGCTTGTTGAATCCATCTTAGTGGAGTTGAGCCGTGAGGTAGAGCCGACTTTTTTGCGGACGAAAGGTTGAGCCGGCGATTTGGCCACCACCATGAAGACGGGATTGAACACATCACTCGACCCAACACGACGCAGTAACGAAGCCTCGGAGTTCGAAACCGCCCTGCGCCGCAAGATTGTCGGGCAGGACGTTGCCCTGGAAAAGATTGCGGAGATCTACCAGATGTTTCTGGCGGGGCTGAACCCGCCGGGGCGGCCGGTAGGCAATCTGCTGTTCCTGGGACCGACGGGCTCGGGCAAGACGCGTGTTGTCGAAGCGGTCGCCGAATCGCTGTTCGGCGATGCACATGCCTGCATAAAAATCGATTGCGCCGAGTTCCAGCACTCGCACGAAATCGCCAAGCTGATCGGCTCGCCTCCGGGATATCTGGGCCATCGCGAGACCCATCCGCTGCTGACGCAGGAAGCGCTTAACCAGTGGCACACGGAAAAGCTGAAGCTCTCGATCCTGCTGTTTGACGAGATCGAAAAAGCCTCGGACGCGCTGTGGCAACTGCTGCTGGGCATTCTCGATAAGGCGACGCTCACCTTGGGCGACAATCGCCGCGTCGATCTTTCCCAGTGCGTCATTGTCATGACCTCCAACCTGGGCGCTGCCGAGATGAACGAAATGATCAACGGCAGCATGGGCTTTGCGCAGACTCCAGCGCAGATGGATGTCAAGCTGGACCAAAAGATTGACCGCACCGCTGTGGAGGCGGCCCGCCGCAAGTTCTCACCCGAGTTCATGAACCGCATCGACAAAGTGGTGGTCTTCAAGATGCTGCGGCAGGAGCACCTGGAGCAGATTCTGGAGATCGAATTGGGGATGGTGCAGCAACGCATCCTGCAAGCCACCGGCAATAACCAGTTCGTCTTCAGCTGCACTCCCGCGGTGAAGCAGTTTCTGCTGCGCGAAGGCACCGACCTGCGCTACGGCGCTCGTCATCTGAAGCGCGCTATCGAGCGCAATATTGTTTTCCCGCTGGCCAATCTGGTCGCGACCAGTCAAGTCAAGCTGGGAGACTTCATTCGCATCGACGTGGATGCGAAGGGCAAGCTGACGTTTGTGAAGGAAGCCGAAGGCGCGCTCGTGCCGGTCCTGCTGGAGCGCTATGGGCCGGAGGCAACTGCGCACGCAGCGGCAGCGACGAAGTCCGGCAAGAGCACTACGACGGGGCGTACCCGTGAGTTTGGAACGGCCAATGACAGGAAGTAAGGCCGGGAGTTATCAGTTCGCGTAGATCCGAATACAGCGCGGTGCGGCATAAACCCGCCGCGCTGTTTTGTGTCTGCAGGGTCTTCGGCAAGACGAGTTCCGCCATTGGGCTGCCCGCCTAAGAGCTTGCCCGCGCTCTCTGTTATCCTTCGGTGCACGTGAACCCCATCTTCCTCAGCATCCTGCTCGGCCTCAGCGCCGCCGCGGCCAATATCTTCGGTGGTGCGGTACTGGTGCAGAAGAATTGGGACCGCAGCTATCTGCGCTATTTCGTCGCGCTGGGCGCGGGCTTCATGCTGGCCACCGCGCTGGTCGAGATGGTGCCCCAAAGCCTCGATCTCGCCGGACGCACCGGCGCGCTGCTGGTGCTTGGCGGATATCTTCTAGTGCATTTCTTCGAGCACACCATCACCCCGCACTTTCACTACGGCGAAGAGACCCACTCCGACGAGTACCTGCACTCCCACCGGCGCGTCTCGATTCTGTTCGGGCTTATGATCCACACCTTCTTCGACGGAATCGCCATTACCGCCGGGTTCCTGGTCTCTCCCTGGCTGGGATGGGTGATTTTTCTTGCCGTGTTTCTGCACAAGATTCCCGAGGGGTTTACCGTGACATCGGTGATGCTGGCCGCGGGGCTGAGCAAGGCGCGCTCGTGGTTTGCTTCGGTGCTGTTGGGGATAGCGACGCTGGCCGGGGTGCTCACCATGGCGATCGGCAAGCATGCGGTCAGCTATGGATTGCCGGTTGCCGCCGGGGTTACGATCTACGTCGCCGCCTCCGACCTGATCCCCGAGGTGAATCGCGAGCCGGGAGTGAAGATGGCTCTGGTCGTATTTATCGGCGTTGCGGGGCTGTTTCTGCTGGACCGCCTGATCCACGTGCATTAGCGATAAGACAGGCCTTATGAAGAGAATCTTGGTGGTGGCGCTCGCAGCGTCTCTGGCGGCCGGGACCCTGGTTGCCCGCCAACGCCGGCACGCGGAGAGCGCTCCGGGTGCATTCGATTATTACTTGTTCAATCTCTCCTGGGCGCCGGAGTTCTGTGCCGCCCACGCAGGCAGCGTCGCTTCCAGCGAATGCGATCCCGCACATCATTTGGGGTTCATCGTGCATGGCCTGTGGCCGGAGAACAATGACGGGTCGTATCCTCAGAACTGCGGCGCCGCAAGCCCGGTGGCGCAATCTACTGTGCAGCAGATGTTGCCCATCGTGCCTGCTCGGGGACTGATCCAGCACGAGTGGGCCCGGCATGGAACATGCAGCGGGCTGGCTGCGGAAGATTATTTCAAGCAGATCCAGAGGGCCTATCACCAGGTGCAGATTCCGCAGGAATATCGCAACCCCAGCGTTGCCATCACGGCCACTCCAGCCGACATTGAACGAAAGTTCGCGCAGTCCAACCATGCCCCTCCGGGGGCGTTTCGCGTCGTGTGTTCCCGAACGGAAATTGACGTCGAGGTCTGCCTGACGAAAGAGCTGCAATATCGCGAGTGTGGAAGAAGTCTTCGCGACTGCAACGCAGAACAGATAACGCTGCCGCCCGTGCGCTAACTAGCCAATGGCTTCTCCAGCCGCAAGGTGCGTTCCGTGTCGAAT
>DASRGM010000228.1:0-4447 GCA_035651035.1 Terriglobales bacterium | reverse complement strand
TTGCCGATAGGATCTTCATTGGGGAAATATTTTCTTGCGAGCGCTTCATTGATGATTACAACACCTGGCTTCGAGGCGTCCTCCGCATCGCTGAAGTAGCGGCCGCGCACCAGCCTGGCTTCGAGTGTTTTCAGAAACTCGGAGCTGACGTTCCGCTGATTTACTTCGTAATGCTCACCATGATAAGGACGTCCGACAAAGCGAATCCAGGTGGTGTTGCCGTTGGAACTTACCGGCGTGCGCGTCGTCAGGCCGGCTGAGGTGACGCCAGGCAAGGCCGCAATGCTTCTCAGGATTTGCCGGCCGAGCGCCACCTGCTTGGCGTCTGTCGAGTAAGTAGGCGGCATCGCGACTTGCATGGTCGCCAGATTGTCGGACTGGAAGCCGATGTCGACGTGCAGCAGGCGATACAAGCTCTTGGTCAGCAGGCCGGCGGAGGCCAGCAACACGACCGCCAAGGCTAGCTCCACCACCACCAGATTCGAAGCGAAACGCCGCCACGAGGTTCCGCTACCGGTGCGATGATCGCGTGCCAGCACGTCACGCAGATCGCCGGCACGCGTGAAGCGGAGAGTGGGTGCCAGCGAAAAGATCATCAGGCAAAACAGCGAGAGCCCGCCGGCAAAGGCGATCGCTCGCCAGTCGATTCCCAGTCCGTTGACGAACGGCGTGTAGACGATCAGCTCTTGTGTAAGGAACCCGAGCAGCACCCGCACCAGTAGGGCAGCGAATCCCATTCCGAGAGCAGCGCCGGCAATCACCAGCACCAGTCCTTCGGTCACAAACTGCCGCAGCAGCCGCGTCTGCGATGCGCCCAGTGCGCCGCGCACCGCAATCTCATGGCGCCGGCTCTCGGCGCGCACCAGCAGCAGGCTGGAGGAGTTGACGCAGCCGATGAGCAGCAACAGTCCCGCACCCGCCAGCAACACCAGCAGCATGGGACGAATGTCGCCAATCATAACGTCCCGCAGCGGCTCCGCAATCGCGCTCTGTCCGCGGTTGGAGTCGGGATACTGCCGCTCGAGCTGCGCGGCAATCGCCTTCATCTCAGCGTCGACCTTCTGCACCGCGACACCATCCTTCAGCCTGCCCACGCCTCGAAGGTCATGGCAGCCGCGCCTCAGGTCGCAATGACTTTTGGGGTGCAGGGTGATCCAGAAGGCGGGGTTGCCGCCCACCGCAAACTGAAAGCTTTGCGGCATGACTCCGACAACCGTATAAGCATCGCCGTTCAGCGTCACCGGTTGGCCGATGACGTCAGGCCTACCACCAAACCACTTCTGCCATCCCGCGTAGCTAAGGATGACGGTGAGCGGTGCACTGGCCAGGTCCTCGCCCTTGTAGAAATCGCGGCCCAGCAGCGGAGCGACGCCGAGCGTTGCAAAGAAGCCGTCGCTGACGCGGCCCGCCATGATCAACTGCACCCCCGATGGCGTGTTCAGCATGGATCCCTGCCGGGTCCAGACGTCGAGCGAACTCAGCACGTCGTTACGGCTCTTCCAGTCCAGATAATCGGGGTAGGAGAGATCGGCGCGCGGAATCATCGGAACGCTCTCCGTCACCTCGACCAGCCGGTCGGGTCGCCAGTACGGCAACGGCTTGATCAGCGTGACGTCCACGAATGTAAAGATGGCCACGCAGGCGCCCATCCCCAGCGCCACTACGAAAATCGTGGTCACAGCGAACGCGGGATTCTTCACGAGCTGCCGCAGCGCGAAGCGAAGGTCCTGGAGCAAGCCTTCGACCAGCGGCATAATGCCGCGCTCGCGATAAATCTGCTTGGTCTGTTCAACGCCGCCGAGCTTCACGATGGCCTGCCGCCGCGCTTCGTCACGCGTCATGCCGGCGCGCAGGTTGTCGTCCATCTGCATCTGCAGATGGCTCTCGATCTCGTCGGCGATCTCCTGCTCCCGCCGCCGCTTCGAGAAAACGCCGGCCAGCCGCACGATCCATGCGCGCAACTGCTTCATGACTGCTCCTCGGTGGGCGTGAGGAAGCGTCCGACGATGGCGGCCGCCTGCTCCCAGTCGCGTGCTTCCTTCTCCAGTTGCTTTCTGCCCGCGCGGGTCAGCTTGTAGAACTTGGCCTTGCGATTGTTCTCCGAGATTCCCCACTCGGAGGCGATCGAGCCTTCCTGCTCCAGCTTGAGCAGCGCCGGGTAGAGCGTGCCGTAGTTCAGTGAGAGAAGATTGCCGCTGATCTGCTCGATGCGCCGGGCGATGCCATAGCCGTGCAGCGGTCCCATGTTTTGCAGCGTCTTCAGCACCATCAGCGCCAGCGTGCCCTGCCAGACGTCGGTCTTGTCGGTCATTCGTTGTGTCCCTATTGCTTGCCCATAGGTATAGTGCCACGCCTTCTATGGGAAAGCAATAGGGATCAACGAGAGTAGGCGTAAGCAAACCAGAGCTCGTTTAAGTGTGTCAAACTGAACGACGCCCCAGTGGCGCCTTACATGAGCTATCAACCGATTGAGAACTACGGTGTGATCGGAAACATGCGGTCGATTGCGCTGGTGGGTATGAACGGCGCCATCGATTTTCTCTGCTATCCGGACTTCGACTCACCCACCGTCTTCGGCGCGCTGCTCGATGAGAGCAACGGCGGCTGCTTCCGAGTCGAGCCCGAGCTCACCAACGTTCGCATACGCCAGCTCTATCTGCCGGAGACAAACATCCTGCTGACACGCTTTCTCGCGGAAGAAGGCATGGCCGAGCTGACGGATTTCATGCCCATCAACGAGGGTGACGGCGAGCCCAACGAGATCGTGCGAATGGTGTCGGTCATTCGCGGCAACATCCGCTTCAGAATGAGTTGCCGCCCGCGATTCGACTACGGCCGATCGTCGCACCGCATGGAGATCACCGGGCGTTGCGCCAGCTTCTCTCCCGCGTCCAGCAGTTGCCCCATGGAGCTCTACGCCACCACTGCTCTGAAAGCGGAATCTCAGGACGCCGTTTCCGAATTCATCCTGCCGGCCGGCGGCTGTGAGACCTTCATCTTTGGCGGAGTGCGTCCCGCAGATCGGCAGCCGGAGATGGAGTTCGTAAAAGAGCGCTTTCACCGCACCTCGCGTTTTTGGAAAGCTTGGATTGCAAAATCGAAGTACCGGGGACGCTGGCGGGAGATGGTCAACCGTTCCGCCCTGATGCTGAAGCTGCTGATCAGCCGCGAGCACGGATCGCTGATCGCCGCCCCCACATTCTCGCTGCCGGAGCGTATTGGAGGAGTGCGCAACTGGGATTACCGCTACACCTGGCTGCGCGACGCGACCTTCACACTTTATGCGCTGATTCGCCTCGGCTTCGTCGACGAGACAGAGTCGTTCATCAACTGGCTGAAAGGCCGCCTGAGCGACGACGCTGAGCGCGGGCCCCTGCAGGTGATGTACGGCATCGATGGCCGGCAGAAGCTGGACGAGTGCACCCTCGACCATCTCTCCGGCTACGAGGATTCGCGGCCGGTGCGCATCGGCAACGCCGCCTATCAGCAGCTGCAGCTGGACATCTACGGCGAGATGATGGACGCCATTTACCTGGCGAACAAGTACGGCGATCCCATCTCGTACGCCGGATGGCAGGATGTGCAGCGCATGCTGGCATGGCTGGGGAAGAACTGGCGGCGGCCGGACGAAGGCATCTGGGAGGTGCGCGGCGGGGCGAGGGAATTCCTGCACTCGCGGATGATGTGCTGGGTCGCCTTCGATCGCGCCTTGCGGCTGGCCGATAAGCGCTCGCTTTCCGGTCCGCTCGGGGCGTGGCAGCAGGCGCGCGACGAAATCCGCGACGACATCTTCACCAACTTCTGGAGCGAGCGGCTGCAGTCGTTCGTGCAGGCCAAAGGAACGGAAGACCTGGACGCTTCCGCGCTGCTGATGCCGCTCATGCGATTCATCAGCCCGGTCGATCCGATGTGGCTTTCCACCATGCGGGCGATCGAGAAGCGGCTCGTCGAAGATACTCTCGTCCGCCGCTACGAAGTGGAACGCACGCATGTGGACGGACTTCCCGGCGGAGAGGGAAGCTTCACGGCGTGCTCGTTCTGGTATGTGGAATGTCTCGCCCGCGCCGGTGAGCTGGAAAAGGCACAGCTCCTGTTCGAAAAGCTCCTCGGATATGCCAACCACCTGGGGCTGTACTCGGAAGAGTTGGGCGAGAATGGCCAGCACCTCGGCAATTACCCGCAAGCTTTCACTCACCTGGCGCTCATCAGCGCGGCTACGTATCTGGATCGGGCGCTTTCGGGGACGTTGGAATCCGTCTGGCGCTAGGTTGAAGACGCGATTCTTCCTGGCGCTTGCGAATCGTCCGCCCGGAGATTGGGTTTACAAGGGTGGGATAGGACCTTGTTCCGTTCGATTCAAATTGCTCTGTTGGCCGCGGTTTGCACTTGGCCTATCGCCGGATTGCAGGGCACGACCGAGATCGCGCTGCGGAATCCTCATCGCATC
>DASRGM010000227.1:0-3553 GCA_035651035.1 Terriglobales bacterium | reverse complement strand
GATCTGGCTGATTTGGTTTCGGTGAGCCGTGAACAGGCCCGCTTCGAACGATAGAATTCAGAGGTGCACTTCGAAATCGTCAGCGAGACCGCCGATGAAGTGATTGCTGCGGGTGTGCGCATCCGGGAGCGCCGACGATTGTGGAGAACATTATGGCCGGAGCTCGTGGCGAAAAATGAAGGGGATCGCGCGCGTACGACTTGCAACTGGCGCGTACGTGACGGCCGAGTTACATTGGTATGAGGCACATGGAATCGGCAAGAAAGAGTTCAAAATCAAACGCATCCTCCCGGCGGAACGCTAAGCCCAGATCGTTCGTGCTTTGTGTCCGCAATCACGGCTATCCTGCTTCGCTTGAGGCGCGGAAGCTGTATTGCGTCATCCGGGATGCGTCTGCTGTAAAACACGGATTATTGCGCGTGGTTGACGAGTCTGGAGAAAACTACCTTTATCCCGCCGATTTCTTTGTCGCACTCCGCCTCCCCGCGAGCGTGAAGCTCGCGCTGTCGAAAGCGTCATGAGCGAACCGCAACGTGACTTGACGGTGGATTCCCTCGAAGTAGTCGAGGGCCGCGAACGCCAGCAGATCCAGGGCTGGGTGCCGGATCTGGCCTCCGAGGCCGAGCTGCGGGAGGCGCTGGAGAAGGCCTTCGATTATCGCGGCGACGTGACCATCACGCGCAAGGATGGGTCGAAGATTGAAGGCTACATCTTCGACCGGCGCAATGGCCCGACGCTGGCTGACTCGGTTGTGCGGCTGATCCCCAACGAAACTGTGCAGCCTGCCCAGGTTAGCCCGGTAGAAGGGCGAAGCGGGGGCGGCTCGCAGACCTCGCGGGAGAAGATCTCGATCCCTTACTCCGATATCGCCGCCCTGGCGTTCACCGGACGCGATACCGCCGCCGGCAAGAGTTGGGAGGCCTGGGTGCGCAAGTACTGGGAAAAGAAGGGCGCCGGCGAGAAGGGCATCGCGCTGGAGCCGGAAAAATTGGAGTAACGATCCTCTAGATCAGCGAATTGCGCGGCCTGGAGGCCTGCCAAAGAAAGCTCCTTCGTATCACTGACTCGGTTTGACCCCTTTCCGTATAATTCTGCGTCTGGCGCAATCCGGCCAGCTTTCTCGTCCGTAACCTACCCGAACGGCTCTTAACTGTACGGCAACCCCCACGAAAGGAAGATTGAGGAGATGAGCAAGAAAGTTACAGTTGTAGTATTTGCCATGGCGGTCGCGCTGTCGTCACTGACAGTGTGGGCGGCGGACAATCCCAAAGTCGGCGGAGCTCCGATGTATCCCACGAAGAACATCGTGGAGAACGCCGTTAATTCCAAGGACCACACCACGCTGGTGGCGGCGGTAAAGGCGGGAGGCCTGGTCGAGACGCTGGAGAGTCCCGGTCCGTTTACCGTCTTTGCTCCGACCAACGAAGCGTTCGCCAAACTGCCGGCCGGCACGGTCGACACGCTGCTGAAACCCGAGAACAAAGAGCAGCTGGTGAAGGTCCTGACCTACCACGTGGTGCCGGGACGGCTGAGCGCCTCCGACATTCAGAAGCAGATCAAGGCCGGTGGCGGAAAAGCCATGCTGAAGACGGTACAGGGCGAAGAGCTCACGGCCACAATGGACGGCAAGCACCTGGTGCTGACCGATGCCAAGGGCGACAAGTCGATGGTGACCATCGCCAACGTCTTCCAGTCGAATGGCGTGATTCACGTAGTCGACACCGTCCTGCTGCCGAACTAAGGCAACGGCATCGTTCTAAAGCAACGGATAGTTCTGTGAAGTTCAGGCGCTGCGCTCTCAAGGACGGCGCCTGAATTTTTGGATGGAAATTCGGAGCGATCCAGGTAGAGCTGGCCTTCAGGCCAGCGTCCCCGTACTTTTCTGAATTCCTAGCCGGCTTCACAGTTTGCTGAAAAACTGGATGCCTGCCTGGGTACCTTCAGGCCCGCGGAAGTGCGGACGACAGAACCGGCTTTAGCCTCTGAGGTACTTCGCGAATCCAGTTCGGGTAGAGCTGGCCTTAGGCCAGCGGCTGCGTCATTCAATTTTTTCATTTCGAGCGAGCTTTAGCTCGCGAGGAAGCTGCCTTTCCGACCTTTCAGCAAACTGTCTAGCCGGCGGGAGAGTGTCGCCCGCTAAAGCGGGCTCTCAGAAAATGGGCTGGCGTGACGCGGCGCTGAAGTGCCGCACAACCCGGTAGTTGGGAAGGTAAGGGGTAGAGCTGGCCTGAAGGCCAGCACTACTCGAACAGCTTCAGTACTTGTAGAACCCCCGCCCCGACTTGCGTCCCAGCCAGCCTGCATCCACCATCTTGACCAGCAGCGGACACGGCCGGTACTTGGGATCGCCTAGTCCCGAGTGCAGCACGCGCATGATGTCGAGGCAGACATCGAGGCCGATGAAGTCGGCCAGCGTAAGCGGCCCCATGGGATGCGCCATGCCGAGCTTGAAGACCTCATCCACCGCTTCGGGCGTGGCGACGCCCTCCATCACCGCGTACATGGCCTCGTTCAGCAGGGGCATCAGCACGCGGTTGGAAACGAAGCCCGGCGCGTCGTTGACCTCGACCGGCGTCTTCTCCAGCTTTTCGGCGAGCGCCTTCACCGTTGCATAGGTTTCGTCCGAAGTCGCCAGACCGCGAATCACCTCGACCAGCTTCATCACCGGCACGGGATTGAAGAAGTGCATGCCGATGACCTTGTCGGGGCGTTTGGTGACGGCGGCGAGCTTGGTGATGGAGATGGATGACGTGTTCGAGCTGAGAATGATCTCAGGGCGGCACATCGCGTCGAGCGAGCGGAAGAGCTCAGCCTTGATCTCGAAGCGCTCGCTGGCGGCCTCGACGATGAAGTCGCACGAGTCCAGCTCCTGGCGATTGGTTACGCCGCGAATGTTGCCGAGCGCCTGGTCGCGCTTCTCGGCCGTGAGCTTCGCCTTGGCGACCTCGCGCTCGAGGTTCTTCCGGATAGCGTCCAGGCCGCGGTCGACGAAGCGCTGCTCGACATCGACCAGCACGACCGGGTAGCCGCCCTTGGCAAACACGTGGGCAATGCCGTTGCCCATCGTGCCCGCGCCGATCACTCCAACGGTTTTAATGTCCATGATGATTTCTTTCAGAATTGATGAGCTTTTCTCGAAGGTGTGATCCTGAGCGCAGGCGCGCTTCTATTGCGCGCCGGAGTCGAAGGACAACTGTGAGTCAAGCCGACATAGGGGTCCTTCGACTCCGCTCAGGATGACACCATAAGAAAATCAGGATGACACCATACGAAAATACGACCGCGCGACTACGTTCCGATTACCACGCCGCCATCCACCGAAATCACTGTGCCGTGGATGAAGCTGGCCTGGTCCGAGGCTAGCCACACATAGGTATTGGCCACATCTTCGGGCGCGCCCGCGCGGCCCAGTGGCGTGCGTGCAATCATCGATTGCAATACTTTCTCGGGCATCGCCCGCACCATGTCGGTGGCAATGAATCCCGGCGCAACCGCGTTCACGCGAATGTTGTAGCGGCCCAGCTCGCGCGCCCAGGTGCGCGTCATGCCGATG
>DASRGM010000226.1:0-3156 GCA_035651035.1 Terriglobales bacterium | reverse complement strand
AGCCTAGTCAGCTGGTTACGAACGCCTTCACCCGCCGCAGCACCGACTCGGCGCCCTCTACGTCCAGTTCCACACAGCCGTCGCGATACTCGCGCGCCAACACCTGCGCCTTGGCGTCCAGCCACGCCAGCGACTTGCCTTCCGACTGCGGCACACGGAGGCGCACGCGCTGCAGCGGGTCAGCGCTGATGTTCTTATCGATGGCGGCCAGCAATCGGTCCAGCCCGGCGCCGGTGGCTGCCGAGATGTGTACCACACTGTCGGAGTCACGCAGGCTCTCCCGCTTCTTCTCCGGAAGCAGGTCTACCTTGTTCATGACATAAAGGCGGGGCTTGTGCTGCGACTCCAGCTCCCGCAGCACCTCTTCCACCTGCTCCTGCTGCTCGCCGGCAACAGGACTGGTCGCATCCGCCACCTGCAGCAGCAGCGAGGCGCGCTGCACCTCTTCCAGCGTGGCGCGAAAGGCGGAGACCAGGGTATGCGGCAAGTCGCGAATGAATCCCACAGTGTCAGATAGCAGCACCTCGCGCCGGGAAGGCAGCTGGATATGCCGCAATGTGGGATCGAGGGTAGCAAACATGCGCGGGCTTTGCAGCACGCCGGCTCGCGTCAGGGCGTTGAACAGCGTCGATTTCCCGGCGTTGGTATAGCCCACCAGAGCCACGGTGGCGATGGGCGCCGACTCGCGCCGCCGGCGCTGCTGCCCGCGCGTGCGCCGCACATTCTCCAGCTGCTGTTCGACGTGACGAATGCGCCGGTAGATCTTGCGACGATCGGTTTCCAGCTGGGTCTCGCCCGGTCCGCGCGTGCCGATCCCGCCGCCCAGCTGCGACATCTCCCGGCCGCGCCCCGCCAGCCGTGGCAGCAGGTAGTGCAGCTGCGCCAGCTCCACCTGCAGCTGGCCTTCGCGGGTGCGGGCATGACGCGCAAAAATATCGAGAATGAGTTGCGTGCGGTCGATTACCCTCAGGTCGAGCGCGCGCTCCAGGTTGCGTTGCTGCGACGGCGTCAGGTCGTGGTCGAAGATGACCAGGTCGCCTGCCGTAGCGGCGACCGCACCCGCCAGCTCCTGCACCTTGCCGCTGCCGATCAGCGTGGCGGGATCGGGACGCTGCCGCCGCTGCATCATCTCCCCCGCAACCGTCGCGCCGGCGCTGCCGGCTAGCTCCCGCAGCTCGGCCAGCGATTCCTCCCGTTCCGCACCGCCCGCCTCGGCGTCCCCTATCACAGAGCCGGCCGAGGCGGCATTCCGCGCGGCCCTGGCGATGGGCGGCACATTGCCCGCAGCCGGCGCATGTCTCTCGGAAGCAGGAGGGCCGTCGGTCTCGGGATCGGTTTCGCGCTGGGGGATGCCCGGCCCCCGCTTGCCTGCCGCAGAAGAAAAGTGGACGCCCACCAAAAAGGCCCGTTCCTTACGGTGCGGGCCTTGATGGGCCGAGTTTCTCTTTCGGGTGTACGAAGAAATTTAGCCCTCCAGAATCGTGCCGGCACTTCCAGCGGCCGCCGTGGAGGTTGTCTCACCGGCCGGGCGCGATTCGACATGACGCTCATGCGGCACTCGGGCCATCACTACAGTCGAGATCGCGTGCTTGAAGATCAGCTGCTCCTGGTTATTGGTCTCCAATACAACGGAGTATTTGTCGAAGGAGCGGATGCGCCCCGTCAGCTTCACTCCGCTAAGGAGATAGATCGTGATGACGGATTTGTCCTTGCGGGCGGTGTTCAGGAACGAGTCTTGTATGTTCTGTGCTGGCTTGCTGTCCATGGGTCCCTCCCCGGCTTTGTGCAAAAAACAGCCAGCCCCAGAGTTCGCGGCCCCGCACGAACAGGGGTCTGTCGAGCATCATCCCGCACCGCTCGTCCGGAATCAGGCGAGCGGCGTTAGCGGCATTATAGTCAACTCAAGATACTATTCGCCGCCGTCCGTTGCAGTGGCAATCGGCACAGAAGAATGTGATATGAGCTTCGCGCTACACGCCACCCAGATGACGTGCCAATTCGCGCCAGCAGCTCCACTAAGGTGTCGCTCGCCACTTCAAAGCGGCGCTTTTGCAGGCTTGGGTTGATCCAACCTGGCGGGACTGGCAGTATCTTCTTCAGGAGCGGCGGAGCTTCGATTGCGCGATCTCTCCCACCTGACAACCGACGATAGCACTCGCACGGAATGGGTGAGTGCGGACTCCATTCTGTTTGCCTCGGCGCATCGGCCATGGCCGGCGCCTATGACACCGTGGATCATGACCCAGCGCTGGAACGATTTGCTCTTCCTGCATTACTCGCTCGCGCCGGAGGTGGTGCGCGCGCTGGTCCCCGAAGCGCTGATGCTCGACACTTACGAGCGGCGCGCCTGGATCTCGGTAACGCCCTTCTGGCTGAATCATCTTCGCCCGCCTGGCGTGCCGGCCATGCCGTGGGTCTCGCGCTTCGGCGAGGTGAACGTCCGAACCTACGTTACCTATCGCGGCAAGCCGGGGGTGTATTTCTTCAGCCTGGATGCGGGGAACCTTTCGGCGGTATGGGGAGCGCGCGTCTTCTATCGGCTGCCGTACTGGCACGCGACAATCAAAGTAAAAGGACGGGGAACGGCAAACGTCGAATACAGGTCGAAGCGCGAGCATGGACCGAAGCCGGCGGAACTTGTCTGCGCCTACGGGCCGGCTCACCAGACGCCGCACGCCGCACACGAGCGGACGTTGGAGCACTTCCTGACTGAGCGCTACTGCCTCTACGCCTTCAACCGCGGGCGGCTCTATCGCGGCGAAATCCACCATCTGCCCTGGCCGCTGCAGCCGGCACGTTTCAAGATCGAAACCAATACCATGGCGCAGCCAACCGGCCTCGCGTTACCTGCAGAGCCCGATCTCGCCTCGTTCGTGCGCGAACTCAAGGTGTTGTTCTGGGGACCTGAGCGGCTGCTGTAGTGTCGGCAGTGGTGACCGGTTTGGTGGGCGCCAGGGAAGTTGCGGAGATTACTTACGACAAGGCTATGTTGCGCCAACAGCAACTTCGTCAGGAACTCAGCGCGACGATTGTTGATGCACAAATTTGCGCGGCACGCCCCAAAACGACTTGTGTGCGATATGGCAACCAATCGCTTGTGTGGATTGCCGCCACGGAATGCTCTCAATGACATTCCTAGACCAGCGCGCGTTTTTC
>DASRGM010000225.1:0-10983 GCA_035651035.1 Terriglobales bacterium | reverse complement strand
TTTGTCATCAGAGACGCAGCGCCTCGGCTTTGCGAATCGCCGCCTCATGCAGATCGTAGGCTTCCAGCGCCTTGCGCGCGCCTTCGCGGGCCATGCTAGTGCTCATCTTCTTTTCAGCTTCGGCGAAGAGATCCTCGGCGTCTTCGTGAGCGTTGTAAGCGTCGTCGTCGGCTTCTTTTACTTTCGTCAAGGCGGCGATGAGCTTGGCATCAACTTTGCCGTTGGCCGTTGGCTTGGCTACTTTGGCTTTCGACCTCCGCTGCGCCTGCCTGGCGTCGCCGTTCTCCGAAACGAGTTGGTTGTAAGCGAGCTTGTATTCGTTGCTCCACGCAAGCTTGATCTGCGTCTCCAAGTTGTCGAGCTCGGCGCGGGCCTCGTCGGCCAGGGCGCGCACGCGTTTCTTTTCGATGAGCCATTTCCACACGCCCCACTGCAGGCCTTGAGTCATGACGGCGCGGGCGTTCTGGACTGCAGGAATTTTTTTCATCGCAGGAACTCACCGGTGAATTAGCCAACTCAACGGCGGCGCAACGAGCACAGTGGCTGGCGCTGCCGGCGGGGCGCAAGCTCTATCGTAAGGTGGCGGGCTTAGGTTCAGATGTGACGGCTAACCCTGGCCGCGGCTCTGTTTCCCGTTTTGCGAATGCGGCCAAACCCCCGAATCCGTTTGCTATCATCGGCTTGCAACTTGCCAAAAATGTTCTACGTAGAACATTTTGGATGATGGCGTTACGGGCGTGAGCCAGTGACGCGCCGGAGGGCGGATGCGCAGTTTTTTTCTTGGCATGTCGGTGATGTTGCTTGGGCTGATGGCTTCAATAGCGCAACAGGCAGCAGCGCCTGCCGCCGGCGCCGCTCAGGGCTTCACGCTCACTCTCACGGTCGAGGGAGTCGACCAGCGCGATGGCAACATCGGTGTGCTGATCTTCAATTCTCCGAAGGGATGGGCGGAGGACCGCTTCGCCGCCTTCCGCACCGCCGAGGTCCCAGCGCATCCCGGCACTGTCACCATTACCATTCCCAACTTGCCGGCGGGTGAGTACGCCGTCTCGCTGGCTCACGACGTCAACAAGAACCGCAAGCTTGATCGCAACTTCATCGGCAAGCCCACGGAGCAATGGGGACTCTCCAACAACCCGCATACGCTGATCAAGACGCCTCCTTACGACGTCTGTAAGTTCGCCCTCAGCGGCGATATGCAAGTTCACATCAAGATGCAGCAATAGCTCTAGGGCAGTGTGAAGAAGAATGCGGCGCCTTTTTGCGGCGAGCCTTCGGCCCACACCTCGCCGCCGTGCCGCGCGATGATGCGATGCACGGTCGCCAGCCCGATGCCGGTGCCGGCAAACTCGCTGGTGGTATGCAGGCGCTGGAAGGGCTTGAAGAGGCGATCGGCCAGCGCGGGATCGAAGCCGGCGCCATCGTCGCGCACGTAGAAGGTGCTGCGTCCCAGCCGCTGTTCGCAGCCGAACTCGATGTGCGCTGTCTGGTTCTTCGAGGTGTACTTCCAGGCGTTGCGCAGCAGGTTCTCGAGCACGATGCGAATCAGCCGCGCGTCGGCTTCCACTGTCATGCATTCCTGGGCACTGAACTCAACCCGCCGGTCGGGCTCGCGGCGGCAGAGCTGGTCGACAATCGACTTGGACATCTGCGTCAGATCGACGCGTTCGCGGTGCATGGCAGTGGTACTGACGCGCGATAGATTGAGCAGGTCGTCGATCAGCTCCGACATGCGATGGGTAGCGCCGGTGATCTGCAGCACGCATTCGCGGGCCGAGGCATCGAAGGCGGCGCCGTTTTCCATCTGCAGGATGTGCGCGAAGCCGTTGATGATCTCCAGCGGCCCACGCAGGTCGTGCGACACCGAATAGGAGAAGGCCTCCAGCTCGCGATTGGCGGCGACCAGCTGCCGGGTGCGTTCCTCCACGCGCTGTTCCAGCTCATCTTGGGCATGGCGGAGCGCTTCGTCGCGCTGCTGGATTTGCGCCAGCATGTTATTGAAGGCATCGATGAGCACGGCGACTTCGTCGCGCCGGCCGGTGGAGGGAACGCGCAGCGAGTAGTTTCGTTCCTGCGAGACGACCCGCGCGGTCTCCGCCAGCCCTACAATCGGCTGCGCGAAGGACCTGCGGAAGAAAGCCGAGACCAGCAACGCCGCCAGCAGCGAGAGCAGAAGCACCACGGCGGCGATGGTCGCGTAGCGCTTCAGGCGCTGCGTGCGCTCCTGCAGGTCGGAGCGGATATACACCGTTCCCAGGCGTCGTCCTTGAAAGACAATCGGCTCCAGCAGCATCACCTCGCGGTTGGTGAAGCGCACCGTCTCGAGCTCGCCGATCGTGCCCGGAGCGTCCACCACCTTGGCATCGGGGAAGCGGGAGTATTGCGCGAACAGGCTGCCATCGAGGTTGAAGATAGCGGCGGCGATGATGTCCGGCGAGCTGCTCAGCGCCGTCAGCGTGGTCTTGGCGGCTTGCGGGTCGTTGAATGTCAGCGCCGAAACGCTGTTGGAGCCGATGATCTGCGCCTGCACCGACAGGTTGCGCAGCAGGCCCTCGCGGAAGGTGTACTGGTCGTAGGCCAGAAAGGCGACACAGGCCGACAACAACGCCGTACCGCTGACCAGGACATTGATCCAGGTCAGCCGCTTGGCAATCGGTGAGTGTCGCATATCGAGCATCGGTTATTGGCTCCCCTGCCCGCCGCCGCTCTTGACGGCAACCGCAACTTTCAGCAGCTCCGAACTCATGGAGAGTCCCGCCTGCTCGGCGGGGGTGAGGTTTACCTGAAAACGTACTCTCCCACTTTGTAGGACAAACTCGATCATGCCTCCCTTGCTGGAGAACTCGGGAATGTCGCTTACGGTGAGCAATGGCAGCTCGCGCACCGTGGCCAGCACCTGCCGAAGCCGGTAATTCTCCGAGCGGCTGATGTAGAGGATGGAGCAGCCCTGTGCGTCCTGCGGCCGCGCCAGGTGCCGATCCACGACCGCCTTGCCGTTGACCCTCTCGCCGCGGACAGTGCGGTCGAGGAACGGTCCAAGAGGGTCGTCGCCGAGAATGCAGATGTCGAAGGTGGGCGCCGACCGTGCATTACCCGGCCAGGTGATGAACTGGCTGAACTTGAAGATGTAGACGGCCTCAACTTCGGCTTCGGAGGCCTTGGGCTGCTGGGCGGAAACAGAAGCAGCGCAAACCAGGAGGCTGAGGACGAAGAACAGCGGCGAGACGCGCCTGGGCACGCGCATAAGCGGCTGCGCACGCGTGCGAGTTAGAGGCGCTTCGAGCATCGGACAGGTTTTATCGTGATACGACCCGTTGCCTGCGTTCGGTTCATGGTGTGCCGATCACGTCCCGATTCGGACGCTAACCGGAGCCCAGGTTAGCCCCGGCGGGCGACTTGGGGAGACCAACATTCCGCCGCGCCGGCCCCAAGCAACTCCTGGCAAACAACAGCGCCGTAGGCGCTCCCTTCGTCGTGTCGCACCCGCGGCGCTCATTCCCTACTTTCATCCCGTTTTTCCCGGCGGCTACTCCCAACGCCACGTCATCTTCCCAAACAGCGAGCGCTCGATGCCTACCGGCCCCGAGGGATCGGAGACGAATTCGTAATGGCGTGGCTGGAACAGGTTCTGACCGACAGCCGTCAATCGCAATTGTTTGCTGAGGTTGTAGCCAAGCGAAGTGTCGCCGGTCCAATATGCCGGCACATTCAAGGCAGGCAGCCGGCTGATATAGCGCACCTGAAAATCGGCGGTGACAGACTTGGGCAAATCGAAGCCGGTCTGCAGCAGCACTTCATGGCGTGGGCTGGAGCCCTGAATTCCCGGGGCCGAGCCGATGTCCTGTGAGTTGGGCGTTTTCTCCACATGCAATTCCAGCAAGGAATATGAGCCGCGCAGCCGCCAGAAATCCTTCGGCCGGTATTCGCCTGCGATCTCGCCGCCTGAGGTGGTGGCCTTCAACCCATTGCCGAACGCGGCCGGCAGCAGCAGGTGCGGCGGCGCGGGATCCGTCTCAAGAAAGATGGGCCCGGTAATGTCTTCGCTCAGCAGATTGCGATACTGGTTATAGAAAGTGGCAATATCGAGGTAGATCTTGGCTGCCAGCAGTCGCCGGTATCCTGCCTCGTAGCCGTTCAGCCGCTCCGAATGAAAATTGGGATTGGCATTGAATCGTGCAAAAAACGGCAAGCCGCCCGGCCCGGGGCCGATGAAGCTGGCAAGGTAGAAATCGCGTTCTACGTCGGCGGGGGTGCGGACGGCTTGCGTGAACGCTGCCCACAGGGTCTGCGTCGCCGTCGGCGTATAGAGCAGGCGCACGCTCGGCTCCAGCAACAGGCCGGTGTAATTCGTCTTCAGGAACTTCGAACCGGCATAGAGCGAAAGCCGGTTTGGCACTAGCGCAATCTCGTCCTGCAGAAATGCGCTGTAGATCTGGTCGGTGCGCACGGGCGGCCGGAATTCCAGCCCGGTGAGCACCTGCTCCTCACTGCCATGGCTGGCGTAGAGCCCAAGACCGGTGGTGATCTCCTGCCGCCGGAGCGGAAACCGATACTGCGCATCGACGTTGAAGGTGTTGCGGACGTCACCGAAGTTCAACTCGTGACGGCTGGTCTGATCGTAGTAGGCATCGACCTGCAGATCTTTCTTGTCACCCAGCTTGCGCCGCCAGTGTCCCAGGATGTTGCCGCCGGAAAGAGGGGCTTGGCCGAAGAACGTGTAATTTGCCGGAGGATTGTAGCTGGAGTCGGTGACGTTTTCGCCGAAGGATTGGTAGTAGCCGTCGCCGGAGATGGTGTAGCTGTCGCGGCCGCCGGCGCTCCAATCCATGCGAAAGCCCGCTTGCCCGCCGCGCCAGCCGTCGTAGTCGGGCGCCTGGGGATGATACTGAGGGCTGCGTCCGAAGCCCTTGCCGTAGACGCGATAGGTTAGGTCCTTGCCCACGGTCCCGCCGTAACGCGCTCCGGCGAAGCCTTGCTCCACATTGCCGGCGCCGCCGGAGGCGAGGCCGCCCAGCGTGTCTTTGCTGCTCTTGGTAATGATGTTGATGACGCCATTGACCGCGTTCGGACCCCAGATCGTTCCACCGGGCCCGCGTATCACCTCGATGCGGTCAATGTCTTCGATCAGGTAGTCCTGCACTTCCCAATAGACGCCGGCGGTGAGGGGCGAATAGACGATGCGTCCGTCGATAAGCACCAGCACCGAACGCGACAGGCGGCTGCCAAAGCCGCGAATGCCGATCGCCCACTGATCGCCGTTGATCTGCGCGACCTCGACGCCAGGCGCCAGGCGCAGCGCCTGTGGAATGGTGGTCGCGCCGGAGCGCTGAATGTCCTGTTGCGTGATGACAAAGATGGCCGCGGGAGTCTTCCATAGCACTTCGGGCTCCTTGGCCACGGTTGTGACTTCAATATTGCCCAGTTGTTCGAGGGTGAGGGTTTTTAATTGCTCGCCGCCTTGGGTTTGGTCCGCCGAGGGACCGGTCTGCGGAGCGCTGCTGAGGCATGAACCCGCCGCCGGTAAGAGCGCGAGAATCAGGACAACGACGCAGAAGCCCAGCTCGAGCTTTTTTGTGCAAATGGCGGCCATTGCTCGGAGCGTCTGCGAGGCATTCTTCACCAACCGCAGACCTGATAAGCTGCGCTACTGCCTGATCCGATGGAAGCGTCGGCTAGCGCGAACGCACGTAGACGGGCGTGAGATGCGTTGTCGGGCATCTCGAGTTGTATGTCGGCACGATTTTTTCTTTTCCGCCGCTTCCCGACAGCGCCGAATTCGCCATCCGCCTCTTACTATATAGGCTATATAGGTCGCGATAGGTCGCGGCCAATAACCGTTCATCGTGAATCCCACCGTGCTCATCGTCGACGACGATCCCTCACACCTCAAGCTGTATACCTGGGTATTGCGGCGCGGCGGCTACGAATCGATATCGGCGCTGGTGCGAGGCGGAAACGTCGATATTCCGAAAGAGCGGCGCATCGATGTCGCGCTGCTGGATTATCGTTTGGGGCCGTATGTGACAGCAGCCGAAGTCGCGCGGCGCCTGCGCGACGGGCGGCCCAGACTGCCTATCCTGGTGCTTTCCGATTTGCCGTGGATGCCGGATGACGTTGCTCCCTTCGCTTCCGGCTTTGTGCGGAAGGGCGAACCGCAGCAGCTGATCGAAACCATCGGCAGCGTCATTGCCGGGCTGCCCCCAGTCGAAGGTTCAGAATCCGGCGTGGTATAGAGCCACACGCTCCACAAACAGTTAGAGGTCTGGGCGAGAGCCGCAAAGCTGAGGGTAGTCTTGCGGCCAAAAACGATGGCTCCCGGTACGCGTGCTTCAATGCTTCTATTCGGTGAATCGTAATGGGAGTCATGTGCAGGTCGTTGTCGGTCCGAGGTGCGCCGGGAAGATCCTCCTCATGTTTTCCATAACAAGTGAGACGTGTGACCACCTTGTCGCCTTCGGCGATTTGCTCCTCGATCTTGTGATGTCCCGGCGTCGCTTCCCAGACATCCTGAAAGCGCGCTTGAGGCCTTCTCTTCCGGCCTCCAAACCGGGAAACGGAGCAGGGCTGTGGTCCAGGTAGTCCTCGGCAACGAGCTCGTCCAGCACGTTGATATTGCCCTTATCGATCTCTTCATAAAAACGTCGCACCAGCTGGTAGTGGGTCAGTTTGGATTTGTAGCGGGGGAAGAGCCGGGCTTCAGTCCGGCCGAACCAAGGGCCATCGAGGGCGGCTTTAGCCGCGGCCACCGGGGCTGAAGCCCTGTTCCATAGTCGTCCTTTCGGCACGGCTGAAGCCGTGCCCTTCCACCGCTCAGGTTTCAAACTGCCCCATCACCCACCAGCTGCTTGTTCTGGCATTCCGGGCGCGTTAGTGCAATGGTAAAATGCAGTGCCGGATGTCACCTTGTGTCCACAAGGCTGACAGCAATGGTGACGTGGGAAAGGGCGCCAACTTCTCCGATCAGTCGGCGCTGCCGGATGGTGGGGTACGCTGGGGCTGTCCACCTCGAAGCAACTAAGCTGCCGTCCAGCAGCATCTCAGCAATTTCATCAGGTCCGAAGTGTATTTGCCACCATTTCGCAGTGGAAACAAGGCTGCGGCGAGGGTGTTGTGAGTACTTCGAGCACAGGTAGACCACCGAAGCACATCGCGACGGAGTTTATGCCTCGAAAGGCTCCGGAAGCGCCGGATTTGAGTGTTGTCGAGTCCGTTTTATCCGGCGGCGGCGAGATGGGCGCACTGATGCGAGCCTTCGATTGGTCGCAGACGCCCCTTGGTCCGGTCAGTTCCTGGTCTCCGGCTTTGCGGATGATGGCCCGCTTCCTGCTGGCCAATCGTTTCCCGTTATTGTTGTGGTGGGGCCCCCAGTTCTGCCAACTTTACAATGACGCCTACCGCCCGATTTTGGGTAAGAAACACCCTCAGTTTATTGGTCGCCCAGCCAACGAATGCTGGAGCGAAATCTGGCACATCCTTGAACCATTGATCCAGACCCCCTTTGGCGGCGGGCCGTCAACCTGGATCGAAGACTTCCCGCTTGAGCTCAATCGG
Source organism: Terriglobales bacterium (assembly GCA_035651035.1). Lineage (GTDB taxonomy): Bacteria > Acidobacteriota > Terriglobia > Terriglobales > Acidobacteriaceae > Bog-257. The sequence continues at coordinate 3,432 of DASRGM010000225.1, read as the reverse complement.
CATGCCTTTGTAGAGGAAACGCACTTCACCGTCGCCTACAGCCCGGTGCCGGACGAGACCGCGCCCGGCGGCATTGGCGGCGTTCTAGCCACTGTCCACGAGATCAGCGAAAAGGTCGTCGGTGAGCGACGCACGATGGCGCTACGCGATTTGGGCGCCAGTATTTTGGAAGAGCGGAGTGCGGAGGAGGCCTGTGCGCGTGCTGCAGGCGTGCTCGCGAAATACCCAAAAGACGTAGCCTTTGCTCTTCTATACCTGCTCGATCCCGAACGAGGGGTGGCGCGTCTAGCGGGATCGGCCGGACTCGATGGATCGAGTCACGATCTCGCTCCGACGATGATCGAGATTTCGGCCGTGAACTCGGCGTGGCCGCTTTCGCGAGTGATAGAAACCGGGCGGATGGAAGTGGTGGAGACCTTAGGGCAGAGATTTAGGTCAATCCCGCCCGGGGCATGGTCCGATCCCCCGGATCGCGCGGCTGTCCTACCCGTACGCGCGAATGTCGCGCATCAATTGGCGGGATTTCTGGTTGCAGGAATCAGTCCGCGGTTACGGTTTGACGATTTCTATCGTGACTTCCTGGATCTTGCGGCTTCGCAGATAGCTACTGCCGTCGCCAACGCGCGTGCATATGAAGAGGAACGCAAGAGAGCGGAAGCCCTGGCAGAACTGGATAAAGCCAAGACGCAGTTCTTCAGCAATGTCAGCCACGAATTCCGAACGCCGTTGACGTTGATGCTAGGACCGCTGGACGAGGTCCTTGGAAAAGCCTCCACTCGGTTGGAGCCTGGGGAGCAGCAGCAATTGGAGGTCACCCGGCGAAATGCTCTGCGGCTGGTTAAGCTGGTGAACACTCTGCTCGATTTTTCGCGGCTTGAGGCCGGGAGAGTGCATGCGGTCTACGAACCCACCGACCTCGCCAGCGTGACTGCTGAGATCGCGAGCGTATTCCGCTCGGCAATGGAAAGAGCAGGCTTTCATTTCGTAGTGGAGTGCGAGCAAATCGATGAACCGGTTTATGTGGACCGGGACATGTGGGAGAAGATCATCCTCAATCTTCTTTCAAACGCTTTCAAATTCACGTTTGAAGGCGAGGTCGCTCTCACATTAAGAGCGGTCAACGACGTAGTAGAACTTTCGGTGCGAGACACCGGCGTAGGCATTCCAACCGAAGAACGAAGCCGTATATTTGAGCGCTTCCATCGCATCGAGAGCACACGGGGAAGGACCTACGAGGGAACCGGCATTGGTCTGGCACTCGTGCAGGAGCTTGTAAAGTTACACGGTGGCACGGTCCGCGTCGAGAGTGTTCAAGGCGCCGGCAGCACCTTCACAGTGTCAATTCCGCGAGGTACAGCGCATTTGCCCGCGGATCGGATCGGGGCCGAGCGAACGTCGGCGTCAACCGCCGTTGCCGGTGATGCATACGTTGATGAGGCGCTGCGCTGGCTACCCAATGCATCCGGCGCGATTGTTGAGCCGCGCGCCGACGCAACAGATGGCTCAGCGGTCGCGGCACGCACCGTCGCGCCGGAAGACCGCAGAGACGTGATCCTTATCGCCGACGACAACGCCGATATGCGCGAATATCTTGTCCATCTGCTGCGCGATCAGTACATCGTTCACGCGGTCGAAGATGGCAAGCGCGCCGTAGAGGCAGTGCGTGCACTGCGCCCCTCCCTCGTACTGTCCGACGTCATGATGCCGGGCCTCGATGGCATTGGGGTAGTGAACGCGATCCGCAACGACGATTCCCTGAAGTCCACCCCCGTGATCCTCCTGTCGGCCCGGGCCGGAGAAGAGGCCCGTGTGGAAGGCCTGCAGACCGGGGCAGATGACTACCTGGTGAAACCGTTCACGGCCCGTGAACTTACCGCACGCGTATCCACCCACGTCAAGATGGCGAATCTCCGGCGCGAAAGCGCGGAGCGAGAATCTCGTTTGCGGGCGCAAGCGGAGCGCGAACGAAACCGGTTGCAGGAACTGTTGGCGCAGGCGCCGGCCGCCATCGGCCTCATGTCTGGGCCGGAACATCGCTGGGTTTATGTAAACGACCAGTACCTGCACGTTACTGGACGGAAAAGCGCTTCGGACTTCGTTGGCAAGACGGTCAGGGAAAGCCTGCCTGAGATCGAGACGCAGCCTTTTATCGACCTCCTTGACCAGGTTTACCGAACGGGCCAGCCGTACTTTGGTCGCGAAATGAAGGCGAGGCTCAATCGCGCCCAAAGCGGACAGCCCGAAGAAGGTTATTTCGACTTCGTCTATCAACCAATTACAGACACGCAAGGCGGGGTCGAAGGCATTCTCGTTCATGCGGTCGAAGTAACGGACAAGATCATTGCGCGCGACGCAATCAAGAATGCAGCCGAGCGCCTGCAATTGGCTGAGTCCGCCGCCCATATTGGGGCGTGGGAATGGGACCCGGAGACAGAGACCAGTTCGCTATCGCCGGAACTGCATCGGCTGTTCGGCACCGAGGCGGATGATCCGCAATACAAATCGAAGTGGGAATCGCGCGTGCATCCCGAGGATTGGGCGTTCGTGATTGAGAGGATGGCGGATGGCAACCGTTCCGGAAGCATGGAGTTCGAGTACCGATATCAGCACCCGGAGTTGGGATTGCGCTCGTTCTACTGCAAGGGAGAGCGGCTGACAAACGAGATGCGCATGTTCGGCATTATCCAGGACGTCACTGAGCGCAAGCAGGCCCAGGAAAAGCTTCGTGAAAGCGAGCAAAAGTATCGCGATTTCGTTGAAACTGCCAGCGTGGCGCTGCACTGGGTAGGCCCCGACGGCACGATCCTTTGGGCGAACCAGGCGGAGCTGGACATGCTCGGCTACAGGCGCGAGGAATACATCGGGCACAACATCGCGGAATTCCACGTCGACGAGCCTGTGATCAGCGAGATCCTCGTTCGCCTGTGTCGCGGCGAACGGCTACGCGAGTACGAGGCGCGCCTACGGGCTAAGGACGGTTCTATCCGCCACGTGATCATCGACTCCAGCGTGCTTTTCGAAAATGGCAAGTTCGTGCACACGCGCTGCTTCACGCGTGACATTACCAAGCGCAAGCTGGCCGAAGAAGCAGTGATTGCAACGCGGCAGCGCATCGATGCCGATTTTGAGGCCATGCGCCTTCTGCATGAAGTCGGAATGCAGTGCACAAGGGCAGCTAGCGATTTCTCGGGCTGCCTACAGAAGATAGTGGAAGTCGGCGTTGCAATCAGCGGAGCAGACAAGGGCAATTTGCAACTGCGCGAACCCGGTTCGAATGTGTTGACAATTGCCGCACATCAAGGTTTCGATCGACCGTTCCTGGAGTTCTTCGCTGTAGTCCGCGACGATGAGGCTTCCTGCTGTGGCCAGGCACTCCACGAGGGGCGGCGGACAGTAGTTGAAGATGTGACGAGAAGCGAGATCTTCCAGGGT
>DASRGM010000224.1:0-16883 GCA_035651035.1 Terriglobales bacterium | reverse complement strand
TTCAGCCTGGCGGCTTCCCGCAACAGGGCGCGCCCGTTCACGGCAATGCCGATTACTTCGTAGTGATTTTGCAGAAGAAGCCGCAGGGAGTCGGCGAAGACAGCATGATCGTCCGCAATCATGATCCGCGGCTGGCCGGCTTTCATGATCGGCTCTCCACTACCTTTGCGTCTTGCATTTCGCTCGCCTCGGCCTCCAGGCTCGTGTCGGGGGTTAATCCCGCATCGCAGTGCGCAAACACCTCGATGCGCGTGCCTCGTTGCGGCGCGGAGATGACAGCCAAGCGCGCGCCAATCAGCCGTGTGCGCTGCTCCATACTGAGAATACCGAGGCCTTCCTGCAGGGCGACCTGGCGGGCATCGAAGCCGGCGCCATCATCGACGATCGAGAGGTGCAGCCCTCCGTGTTCATACGCCAGGCGGACCTTTGCGACTGACGCCCGGCTGTGTTTCTTCACGTTGCGCAGCGCTTCCTGAACGATGCGAAACAGGCACAATGCAACTTCGGGCGGAACCGAGCGCGGCACATCGCCGTGTGAAAAGATCACGGGAATACCCTGCTGCGCGGTGAATTCCTTGCAGTAGGACCCCACTCCCGGCACCAGTCCCAACCGCTCCAGGGTGGACGAGTGCAGGCGATGCGAGAGGGTGTGAATGTCGGCGCCGATCTCGCTGGCTGAATTCAGCAGCTCGTTCAACTGCGCTTGCGTCGCTGGAGGTGCGCCGTCGGCCGCCGTCTCGATGCCCAACGACAGCAGGGCCAGCCGCTGGCTGAAGTCATCATGCAACTCGGACGCGAGCCGCTTGCGTTCGTCCTCATGCGCGTTAATCAGCATGCCGCTGAGTTTCATCTGCTCGCGCCGCGCACGCGCGAGCTGTTTCTGCTTGTACAGGAGATATGCGACCAGCAACGCCAGCGTGAGAATGACCAGTACGCCACCGGCGATCACCCAGTGAGCATGCTGCCACGGTAATGGCTTGGCAAACAGGAACACGCTGGCAGGCGGAAGTTTGCTGTTGTCCAAATGCCAGCCGGGCGGCAGCATCGACGCGCAAAGCGTCGCGGCGGGGGCGAAGCATCTGCTGTGGGGGCCCGGCATCGATCGGCCGCTCGTGAAAGCCAAAATGCGGTCCTAACTGGGGACAGGAACCCAAATAAATTTTGAACCTGCTGAGCGACCGGTGACGCCTCGGCTACATCACGCTTGCCGGCCGTCGTTCGGCGCTGGAAACGTCCGCATCGGAGTGCGGATTTTTTGTATCACCGCTTTGATGGACCGACAGCTACCTGAAAGGGTGTGAGTGGCGTCACAATTATCGTGTTACCGAGGGCCCCTGTCTATGATTTTTCTTAGCTTAGAGCCCACTTATACCCTTTAGTGCCAGTCAGAGCTTCCGAAGTTGCCGTTGGTTATTGAAGCTTAGGCCGATACCTCCCGAGTCGCTCGTCACCGGTTGTGCGAATGGGTGGTCGAGAGGAATCAATGCGAGCTTCCGGCGGAGAGCTCCAAGGGAAGCAGCGGCAGCCGTCGAGAAGTGGAGGTGACCAGCGTGTTCAATGGCACGAGTTGTCATCCTGGAAGCTGCCGCTTCCCAGCATGGAGCCCAGGAAACGCCAGCAGGCGATCAACTTCTGCGACTGTGGCTCATCGCGCAACGAACCTGGCGCCATCGAGTACTTCGCCGTCGCCATGTTCTTGCTGGCTTCGACCAGCGCGTCGCTCCACTGGCGGACGCCATCGAATTCATTGCTGAGCAGTTGCAGCGCGCTCTTGTCGCCGGCCGTCGTGGCTGCGACCGTAGCCGACCGTAGTCCGTTTGCCGCCTGTTCGCGGTAGTTGGCCGCCCACTGCTCCTGGAGGGGATATCCGTTCTGAATGACGTAGCCGACGGCGGCGCCCCACTCTCGCAGCAGTGCCATCTCCTCAATACCAGCTTTCATGAAGGAGCGCGAGAGCGCCGTGTCGTCCACCGCTTTGGGCGGCTCGGCTGCTGCCGCACCTCCGGCCAGGGCCGGCAAGGTCAAAATGATTGTGTCGCCTTTGAAGCTAAGCGAGCCATTGGCGATTTGCGCCAGCCCCGCCACGTCAACATAGCTGTGTCCGTTCTCCCGGATTACGTCGGCCTTGCCGGTCTGTCCATTGACGACCACCGTGGCAGGCGGATGTTGTGCTTGCGCGAGCCCGGTCCCGGACGCGGCAAGGACAACAAAGCAGCTCCACCATCTCCTCCAACAGGTGTTTCGCATGTGGCCTCCCTCTGCTAGTTCCCGGTCGACATCGCGCGGGTGATGTTGCAGGATGCGGACTCAACCGCATCATACGCCGCTGCTAATCGCACCCCACAGCTAGGGATTTCCCCAGTAGCAATCGCGTCCTCGCCGGAATTAGACAAGAACATCGGGAATACCGGGTGCATTCTAAGTTTCAACGTTGCGGAGAGGCCTGAGATGAAATCGAACGCGGTCAAGCTACTTTGTCCCATTATTCTCATCATTACGCTGATGACAGCGGTTTTCGCAGCTGCTCAGGTTGAAACCATCGACACCCGAGCTCGCGGCACCGGCACGCAAATGGGCAAGCAGTTCGATCTCAAAATCCTCATCAATCAATTCTCGACGATGGACGATCGACAGGCGCTGAAGGCTGCCTTCGATAAAGGTGGCAATGACGCGCTGGTGAAAGCCCTGTCCAAGATGAAGGGCGTCGGCCGCATTCGCATTCCCAGCACGACGGGCTATTCCATAGCGTACGCGCGATCGATTCCCACGCCGACAGGTCGCAAGATCCGCTTTGTGACCGACCGTACCGTCACCATCTTCGAGCAGAGAAACATGAGCCGCTCGGAGCAATACAGCCTGACGTGTGGCGAAGTTGAGATTAACGATCAGGATAAAAACAAGAGCACCGGAGTGTTGTACCCGGCGGCGAAACTCAAGCTGAACAAGGACGGCGAAATAGAGTTCGAACTATTTCAGAACCCCTGGAAACTGACGAATATCATCGACTGGACAGCTAAGAAACCATAACTCGGCCTCGCGCATGTCACTCACGGCTTGGCCGGCCCAACAGCGGGTGGTTCGTTCAGCGGCAGATCGACGGTCATGGGGGCGTGGTCGGAGAGATCTTCGTCGGGCGCGCTGTTCAGTTCCATCAGCGTGCGGCCGAAATGCGGCGCGAACTGGTACTTGCCTCCCGGCTTGCGCGAGTCGGTCGCATAGCCTTTCACGAAAAACCAATCGAGCTTGTATTGACCTACCAGGCCTCCATAGGTTTTGGCCATAGCGAAGGTGTAGCGGAACCCTTTCGGGCCGCGTTGGTTTGAATCGCTCAACGTGCCGCCACGGCCGTCGGCGCTGCGCGCGTCTTCACCGCGGAAATCGAAGACGTAGCCGTCGTCGAACTTGAACCCTTGCTGGTTGGTGAACAACTTGGCTTCTCTCTTGCGCGACGCGACCGGCACATCGAAGCCGGTGGGGTCGTTTTTGTTGCGCATGAAATTCACCGGTACCAGCAATACCGTGGGTGCGCCGGTCGACCACTTGATGGCGCTGGTCGCCCATCTGTCATAGTCCTTCACGCGATTCGTCAGGACCTTGGAGACGGAAACGGGGGCGCTATCCGTGCCCGAGGTGTTCAGGTCGCCACCCAGAATGACCGGATTCGGGTCGCTCTTGATCCACTCCAGAACCTGGGCGGCCTGCTTCACCCGGCACTCCGGCTTGCACTTGTTTTCCAGATGCGGGGCAACAACCGTCACCGCTCCCGTAGGCGATTCCGGCACCGCCAGCTCCAGAATCAACACCGTGCGTCCGCCACGGCGCACTTCGCGAGCAATTCTTTCCATGAACGCCAGGTTCGCTCCCGTACGGCGTCCCTTCTCCAGCGCCGAGATCGCCTTCTTCTCCCCGCCGAACCAGTCGTAGCAGACCGGCAGGGGATGCAGGGTCGCTTTGGTGATCGGATAGCGACTCAAGACCGCGGTGCCGTGCATGCCGAGGTACTTCGATTTATCCACGTCGAACGACTTCTGGATGTCTGCCTGCGCCTTCTTGTCGGCCATCTCGACTTTCTCCAGGCCGAGGTTCAGCGGGTCAATTTCCAGGAACTCGACGCCATAGACATAGTTCATGTGCAGCGCCTGGGCAAGATCGCGCGCAACATCGCGATACTCCGTGCGCGTGACGCCGTAGTCCACTTCATTGAGGATGAGCAGGTCGGCAGACTGCAACATGTCGAGCTGCTGATGCACCACCTTCAACTGTTCAGGCGTCAGCGGCTTCGCTTTTGCGTCCTTCTTTTCGGCGATGACCTGGTCGAACTTGTCCGGTTCGGAGAGCGCAATGCGGATGGGATCGAACTGGATGCCGCGCTCGATGTTCCAAAACACGGCGCGCATATACGGCCCGAGCTCCGGGCTTGTGGGGCGCTTCGGCCTCGCACCATCGAGATAGGCGTCGTTGCTGATGAAGGGCGTCGTCAGCACACGATCGAGCTTCTCCTGTAGCGCTGGTGGCGGAGTATCTGCCATCTCCAGCTCGACGAGTTCGTCAAACGTCAGCAGCTCAGGCTTGGAAAAACGAACATAATCAGGCGCGTCGGCTGCGATGGCCGGCGTCACGCTGAGAGAAACGAGTACGGAGACGGTAACCACGACGTAGCGAAACAGCCGAATGGCAATTCTTGATGGCTTCGAAACGCACCTCAGACCGCACATAGCACCGCTCCCCTCGTTCTCCCAAATGGAGGCAGACTAATTGCCCGCAGCACACCGTGTTAACTAGGGTTTTCCCTAGTTGTCGACAGAGCGGCCAGGGATTAAACACTAAGCTGCTCGCCCGCCGGTGGAACGACGAGGTATTTTTCTGCCGCGCCAGCATGGAGGAAGGACAATCGCATGAAAAACGGAGCCATCGTCTGTCTCCCCTTTGTAGTGTCTCTTTTGTTTTGTCCGGGTGCGCTTGCCCAAAAGAGTGTCCAGAAACAAGCTCCGCCCTCGACCATGACGGACACGCAGCAGAAGAACGTCCAGGAATACATCGAACTGCTGCGCTCCGACGTGCGCCAGCAGAAGACGGAAATCATGGGCGCCGTGATGGCGTTGAACCTCAATGACGCGGCGAAGTTCTGGCCCATTTACAACGAGTACGACGGCGAACTGACAAAGCTGAACGATCAGCGGCTGGAGAACATTAAGGACTACGCAGCCAGCTACGACAACATGACCGATGCCAAGGCGGACGAACTGGTACAGAACGCATTCGAGTATCGCAAGCAACGCACCGAACTAGTGGCGAAATACTATGGCCGCATGAAGGACGCGCTGGGCGGGGTCCAGGCCGCACGCTTCCTGCAGGTCGAAGAGCAGCTGCTGGAGATCATCGACCTGCAAATCGCCTCGTCCTTGCCGCTTGTGGGACAAGGCTCGTAAGCTCGCCAAGGAGAGAATGCACTTATGCGATACAGGATGATTATTACGACAGCAGCATTGTTGCTCACACTAGCGGCTATTTCCACCTCGTCGGCGGCGCAAAACAAGGTCACAGTCCCGGCAGGCACACGCCTTCTGATCCGCATGGTCGACGGCGTGGATTCCAGCAAACAGCAGGTGGGATATCGCTTCACCGCCCGGCTGGAGACCAATCTGCAGGTCGACAACAAAGTGGTGGCGCCCGCCGGAACAACCGTTTATGGCCGGCTGGAGAACGCAAAGAAGGCCGGCAAGATGTCGGGAGGCGCCGAATTGACGCTTGAACTTACCGACATTGTCATCAACGGCACCGCCTATCCGCTGCTGACGAGCACGTTTGAAATGAGGTCTCAAGGCAAGGGCAAGAGCACGGCAGGAAAGGTTGCCGGTGGCGCAGGGCTGGGCGCACTCATCGGTGGTCTGGCCGGCGGCGGAAAGGGCGCTGCTATTGGACTGGGCGCTGGCGCTGCGACGGGCACCGTTGTCTCTGCAGCGGGCAAGGGCAAGCAGGTCCAGGTGCCCAGCGAATCGTTGGTGGAATTCCGCCTGGAACACCCGACTTCGCTTCCGCTGGCCCGCTGACGCTGATTCGGCGCATTCGGCGCAGTCCCAGGGTCGGCCCGAACACTCCAGCACGTGCAGGAGTGCCGAAGAACCCACGCTCTGCGCCTGCTAGGGATTTCCCTAGTTGTTGTCCGTTGCCGAAGGCGCGGAGAATCGAATCGGAAGTCTCGACGTGCGCCTACACCGTGGGTCGAGCCTGACTGACCGGAATGCGTTCTGCGCTGCTTATCGCGAAAGAAGCTCATCCCAAGGAACTCGTCGTGTCCCCAAAATTCAGGACTGCGGTTTGTATTGTGGTTTGCTCTCTGGGCGTGCTGTGGTTGACGGCCTGCGAAAAGAAAGAAGAGAAGGCCGCGCCTCAACCGCCCGAGGTGCTGTTTAGCGAAGTCGCCCAGCAGAACGTGCCGGTTGTGCAGGAGTATGTGGCGCAGCTCAATGGGCCGGTGAACGCCGACATCACGCCCAAAGTTCAGGGTTACCTGCTCCGGCAGGAGTACCAGAATGGCTTCTTTGTCAGGAAGGGCCAGCTTCTGTTCGAGCTCGACCCGCGCCAGTACCAGGCGTCGCTGGAAGAAGTGAAATCGCACGTGGCGGTCGCGGAAGCGAACCTGGCCAGGCTGGATGCCGACGTCGCGCGCGACACGCCACTGGCGGCGCTGAATGCCATCCCGCAGAAGCAGCTCGACAATGATCTGGCGAACCAGCAGGCCATGCGCGCTTCGGTACAGGCCGCGAAAGCGGCGGAACAGAATGCCGAGCTGAATCTGGCCTGGACGAAAATCTACTCTCCCATCGACGGCATCGCGGGCACGGCCACATCGCAAATCGGCGACCTGGTCGGCCCCACGACCAAGATGACAACCATCTCGCAAGTGAATCCCATTTGGGCCTATTTCAATGTCAGCGAAGCCGCCTTCCTCAACTTCGCTCCCGAAGTGACCGGCTACATTACCGGCAAGGCGAACCTCTCCAAGCTCAAGAACATCGCCAGCTACACCCAGGCGAATGACGAGCCCTATAAGTACCGGGGCAGCATCATTTCGATCAACCGCGCGGTCGGCACCGCGACCGGGACTATTCAGATCGCGGCTGAATTTCCCAATCCGGACGCCGTACTTCGCCCTGGAGGTTTCGGACGGGTGCGCATCGCGGCCGGCGTGAATAATGGCGCTCTGCTGGTGCCGCAGGCTGCGGTGATCGAAGTGCAGACCGACTATCAGGTCATCGTGCTTACCCCGGAGAACAAGGCGACGTTCCGTCCAGTAAAGATGGGCGAGCGTGTGGGGCCGAACTGGATTGTCACCGAAGGCCTGAAGCCGGGCGAGCGCGTGGTCGTAGAAGGAGTGCAGAAGGTGCAGCAGTTCGCGGCGGCGGCGCCGGAGCTGATGAAGACGGGAGGCGTTCCGGTGGTTGCCAAGCCGTGGACTCCCGCGACAACGCAGGCGGCAGCCGGGAGCAACTGACATGTCGAAGTTCTTCATCAATCGCCCGATTGTCGCCATCGTCATTGCCATTCTCATGACCATGGCCGGCGCCGTCGCCGTGCTGGAGCTGCCCACGCAGCAGTTCCCCAACATTGCCGATCCCCTCATCCAGGTAAAAGCGACTTACCCCGGCGCCGACGCGCAGACCATCGCCGAATCCGTAGCCACGCCGATCGAGCAGCAGATGTCGGGCGTCAGCGGCATGAACTACATGTACTCGCTGAGCGCCAGCTCCGGCGGCGGCATGACCCTGAACATCGATTATGAGCTGGGCACCGACGTCAACACCGACCAGATCCTGGCGCAGATGCGCCAGGGCCAGGCCAATTCGCAACTCCCTTCTGAGGTAACGCAGCAGGGCGTATTGGTGCAGCCGGGCACCAGTGCGCCGTTCATGCTGCTCGATCTTTATTCGCCAAGCGGCACCTACGACAACGTCTTTCTCGCCAATTACGCCACCATCAACCTGCAGTACGCCCTGACGCGCATTCCGGGCGTGGGACAAGTGCAGATCTTCGGCGCCGGCCCCTACGCCATGCGCATTTGGCTGAACCCTGACCGGCTGGCGAATCTGGGCATTACCGTCTCCGACATCACCAATGCGGTGCGGGCCCAGAACAAAGTGAACCCGGGCGGCCAGATCGGCGGCGAGCCGGTCCCGAACGGGCAACAATTCACCTACAATGTGCGCGCTCCCGGACGCCTGCCAACCGCCGAGGAGTTCGGCCAAATTGTGGTGCGCGCGCAGCCCGACGGCTCCATCCTCCGCCTGAAGGATGTGGCCCGGGTGGAGATGGGCTCGCAGTATTACTCCATCACCTCCAGGCTCGGGGCTGCAGGCGAAGGCAAGCCAACCCAACCCGCGGCGCTGGTTGCGCTCTATCTCACGCCGGGCGCCAACGCCATCCAGACCCGCAACAACGTCCTCAAGATGATGGAGGAAGCCAAGGGCCGCTTCCCGCAGGGGCTCGACTACATTACCGCCCTGGACACGACGCTGGCGGTCAGCGCCGGCATCAAGGAGATCTACCACACGCTGTTCGAAGCGATCATCCTGGTCATCCTCGTGGTCTACATCTTCCTGCAAGGCGTAAGGGCCACGCTGATCCCGCTGCTGGCCGTGCCGGTCTCGTTGATTGCGACCTTCATGGTCTTTCCCATGCTTGGCTTCTCCATCAACACGCTCTCGCTGCTCGGGCTCGTCCTCGCCATCGGCCTGGTTGTGGATGACGCCATCGTCGTGGTGGAGGCGGTGGAGCACAACATTGAGCTGGGCCTATCACCGCATGACGCCACCATCAAGGCGATGGAAGAAGTCTCTGGCCCGGTCATCGCCATCGGCTTGATTCTGGCCGCAGTATTTGTCCCGACGGCATTCATCCCCGGCATTACCGGCCAGCTCTACAAGCAGTTCGCCATCACCATCGCGATCTCGGTGCTCTTCTCGGCATTTAACGCGCTGACGCTCAGCCCCGCGTTGTCGGCGATGATCCTCAGGCCGCGCAAACCTACCCGCGGCCCGCTCGGCGTATTCTTCCGTTGGTTCAATAAAGGATTTGGGCGGGCGACCGACGGTTATGTGTCCGCCTGCAGCCACCTGATCCACAAGGCGGGTTTCGCCTTCGTCCTGTTGGCAATCCTCGCGGTCGCCGCCGGCTTCTTTGGCAAGAGCCTGCCTAAGAGCTTCCTGCCCGACGAGGACCAGGGCTATCTCTTCGCCGGATTGCAATTGCCTGAGGCCTCGTCGCTGCAACGTTCTTCCGAGGCCGCGCGCGAGGTCGAAAAGGCCATCCTGGACACGCCTGGCGTGCAGTATGTCAGCTCGGTGATGGGCTTCAGCATGTTGAGCGGCGTGAACGCCACCTACAGCTCCTTCTTCTTCGTCTCGCTGAAGCCCTGGGATGAGCGGAAATCGCCGGACGAGAGCTATGAAAGCATCAAGGCAAATCTGGCAAAGAAGCTCTCGCGGGTGCCCTCCGGGATCGCGTTTTCCTTTCCGCCGCCGGCGATTCCCGGCGTCGGAACCTCCGGCGGCGCGACCTTTATCCTTGAAGACCGCTCCAACAGCGGCATCGACTTTCTCGCGAAGAATACGAAGCTCTTCATGGCCGAGGCGCGCAAGCGTCCCGAGCTCTCCGGCGTGCTGACCACCGCACTCTTCGGCGTTCCCCAGGTCGGCGTGAAGGTCGACAATGCCAAAGCCATGACGCAGCAGATCCCGCTGGACCAGCTCTATCAAACCGTCCAGACCTTCATGGGAGGCTCGCTGGTCAACTTCTTCAACCGCTTCGGACTGCAATGGCAGGTGTACGTGCAGGCCGATGGCGACTTCCGCACCAATGCCAGCAATCTCGGCAAGTTTTTCGTGCGCAACAATGCCGGCGATATGGTGCCGCTCAGCACGCTGACCAGCACCTATCCGCGCAGCGGCGCCGAATTCGTCATGCGCTACAACCTGTTCAACTGCGTGCAGATCAACGCCTCGGCCGCGCCCGGCTATAGCTCGGGGCAGGTCATTGCCGCACTCGAAGACGTCTTCAACAAGACGATGCCGGCGCAGATGGGCTATGACTTCAGCGGCATGTCGTATCAGGAGGTGAAGGCCTCGCAGGGCGTCTCGCCTGCCATTATCTTTGGCCTGGCGTTCTTCGTCGTCTTCCTTATCATGGCCGCGCAGTATGAGAGCTGGACGCTTCCGTTCAGCGTGCTGCTGGGTGTGCCCATCGCCGTGTTTGGCGCATTTGCGACGCTGTACTTCCGCCGTCTCGACAACAACGTGTATGCGCAGATCGGGCTGGTGATGCTCATCGGATTGTCGGCGAAGAACGCAATTCTGATTGTGGAGTTCGCCAAGCTTGAGTACGACCAGGGCAAGCCGCTGATCGAGGCAGCGCTGACCGGCGCGCGGCTGCGCTTGCGTCCCATCCTGATGACGGCGTTCGCCTTCATCCTCGGTTGCGTGCCGCTGTGGACGGCATCGGGCGCCGGCGCCATATCGCGGCGGGTGCTGGGCACATGCGTGATCGGCGGCATGATGGCCGCCTCCATCCTGGCCATCTTCTTCATCCCGGTGTCGTTCGAGGTTGTGGAGAAATTTGGCACATGGCTCTCGAAGGAGAAGACACCGCATGCGCCGCCGAAGCCGGGCCTCGCGGAGGGATCGGGCGATGACTAGCATGAAGACCTGCGCAGTTGTTGTGCTGCTATTCGCACTCGCTGCGTGCAAGGTGGGCCCGAACTACCAGCGGCCGCCGCTTGACGTTCCAGGGGATTATCGTGGGCTGGCACCGGAAGCTCAGCCGTCCAAAACAGCGGCGCCCTCGCCGTTAGAGACCGTGCCCCCGGCCGCAAAGCCGTCGAATGCAACTCCCCCGCAGCCGCCGCCGGCGGTTCCGCCGGCGCAAGCGCAACCGTCAGAGCCAACTCCCAGCCCGTCACCTGCGACGACTGGCCCGCAGCAGCCGGCACCGGGTCAGGTTGCTGGTCAGCCGGGACAAACGTTTGGCGACATGTCATGGACTGCGGTCTTCCAGGACGAAGCTCTTCAGGGGCTGATCAAGGAAGCGCTGGCTAATAACTACAACCTGCGGGTCGCAGCCACGCGCGTGCTGCAGGCCGGCGCGAATCTCGGCATCGTTCGCGCCAACCAACTTCCCAGCGTCGACGGCTTCGGATCTATTGCCTATCAGCGTAATCTGCAACTTCCCGGCGCGCCCACCTTCGGAACGTTGGGATTGGATTTCAACTACCTCGTCGACTTCTGGGGCCAGTACCGGCGCGCCACCGAATCGGCACGCGCGACGCTGCTGTCCACCGAGTTCGGCAGAGCGGTCGTGCAGATCTCGCTGATCAATTCGGTCGCCGCCAACTATTACCTGCTGCTCCAGTACGACGACCAGCTCGAGTACTCGAGAAAGACCGTAGAAGCCGACCAGGAGATCCTGAAACTCAACAACATCAAATTCCATGGCGGCGAGGCTGCCGTCACCGACGTCTACCAGGCGCAGGTCATCCTGCAACAAGCCGAAAGCAGCGTGATTACGTATCAGCAACTCGCCGAACAGTCAGAGAACAACCTGAGCATACTGCTGGGCAGGAATCCGGGGCCCATCAAGCGGGGCTTGTCATTAACCGATCAGCTGGAGTTGCCGGAGATACCGGCGGGCTTGCCTTCGGACTTGCTGCGCCGTCGTCCTGACGTGCGCCAGGCCGAGCAGAACCTGGTCGCCGCCAACGCCAACGTGGGTGTCGCGAAGGCGCTGTTTTTCCCGCAGTTCGCCATTACCGGCCAGTTCGGCGCTCAGAGCACGGCGCTAAACTCGTTCCTCTCCGGCCCGGGAACATTCTGGGCGATTGCAGGCTCAGGAACGCAGCCCATCTTTGAAGGTGGGCGCATCCGCAGCAACTACCGGCTGGCGTGGGCGCAGCGCGACCAGGCCGAGTTGCAGTACAAGCAGACCCTGCAATCCGCCTTCAACGACGTGTCGAACAGCCTCATCGGCTACCAGCAGGCTCGCAAGTTCCGCATGAAGATCGAAGAACAGACCCATACCTATGCGGACCTGGTGCGCCTCTCCAACGTGCGCTATCAGGGCGGCTACACCGCTTTTCTCGAAGTGCAATACAACGAGCAGCAGTATTTCCAGTCGGCGCTGCTGCTGTCGCAGGCGTGGTACCTGGAGCTGCAATATTACGCGGCCCTATACCAGTCGTTGGGCGGCGGTTGGCAGCCTTAGCATTGGCGCCATCAGCAATGCACGTCTTCGTCGGAGTCTCCGCGTGGCCGTGTTCGTGAAGCGGCCCGGCGTCATCGAGCCAACACCATCATGAATGACATCATGGCGACGAGGATTGGATGCGGGACGTTGTTGAGAGCCGCCGGTGATCCGGACGTGAGCGCATGAGCTTTTACAGCTGAAACTCGTGCACGCTGCTGGAGTTCGAACGGAGCGAGGAGCAACCCATGTGGCAATATCCCCGCCTTTTCTTCTTGTTGTCGTTGTTGATGCTCTGGGTCGCGGCGCAAATCGGAGCCTCCTTGCGCCGGCTTCGGCCCTTGAAAGACGAAGAGCGCGATGATTTCACCGTCGTAGCGGCTGCGACTCTGACGCTGCTGGGTCTCATCATCGGATTCAGTTTCTCCATGGCCACTACCCGTTACGACCAACGCAAGAACCTCGAGGAAGAAGAGGCCAACGCGATCGGCACGGAATATCTCCGGGCAGGGCTGCTGGCTGAGGCGGATACAGCGGCGGTGCGTGTCCAGCTTAGGAAATATGTCGACTTGCGTCTCGGTTTCTACCACACCCGCGACCAGCACGAGCTTCGGCAGATTAATGACGAGACCGCACAGCTACAGACGAACATGTGGTCGGCGGTACAGGCCCAAGCTACGGCGCGGCCGACCCCGGTGATTGCGCTCGTAGTTTCGGGAATGAATGACGTGTTGAATTCGCAGGGATATACCCAGGCGGCATGGCGGAACCGTATCCCAGGATCCGCGTGGAGCCTGATGACATTGATCGCCATCTGCTGCAACCTCTTGGTCGGCTACGGTGCGCGTAAGACTGGACCAAAAGCCGGCCTGATGTTCGTGCTACCGCTGGTGGTCTCTGTCGCGTTCCTTCTGATAGCGGATATAGACAGCCCTCGCAGCGGCTTCATTCACGTGGTTCCGCAAAACCTCATCGCGCTTTCGCAGTCATTGTCCAGGTGAACGAAGCTGAACAGATCCATGAAGGATGGGTCCTGTCATTGATCCTTCGGCCAAGTGACGTTTATGGAACCCTGTGCCGTCACAACAAACTGAGCTCAGTTTTCTGGAGAAGTACCATGAGCCTACGTCTCAGAGTATCGTGCACGGGCATCCTGCTGGCGGCTTCTGCCCTATTTGCGGCCGCGCAAGCGCAATCCTCCAAGCCGAATCGTCCGACTGTCGGATTGGTACTTCAGGGTGGAGGAGCTCTTGGGCTTGCGCATGTCGGCGTCATTACCTGGCTGGAAGAACACCATATTCCGGTGAACTACATCGCTGGAACCAGCATGGGTGGTCTGGTTGGCGGAGTTTATGCTACCGGCCGCAATGCCGCTGAACTGCGCACGGTAGTGAACGGTATTAACTGGGACCAGGTAATGGCAGGGCAAACGCCCTTCGACGCGCTTTCCTTCCGCCGCAAGGAAGACGCACGGGAATATCCCAACAGTCTCGAATTCGGACTGCGTAAAGGCCTGCAGTTTCCCGAGGGCTTCAACTCCGGCCAGCAGGTTTCCCTGATTCTCGATCAGGTCGCGCTTCCCTACTCCGACGTCAAAAGCTTCGATGATCTTCCTATTCCATTCGCCTGCGTAGCCACGGACCTGGTGAGCGGCAAGCCCAAGGTCTTTCGCAGTGGATCTTTGTCGCTGGCTCTCCGTTCCACCATGTCTCTGCCCGGAATTTTCACTCCGGTGAGAACAAAAGACGCAATTTATGCGGATGGCGGATTACTGCAGAACATTCCTGTGGAAGTCGCCAAGTCAATGGGGGCCAGTCTCATCCTTGCAGTTCATCTGGCGGAAGCGCCGCTGCTGCCCAATGCAAACCTCTCCTCGTTCGCCGTGCTGGGCCAATCGATATCGGTCATGATCTCCGCCAACGAGCTACGCAGCATGGAAGACGCAGACATTCTGATCTCCGTCCCGCTGCAGAAGTATGGGACGTTGGACTTCGACAAGGCAGACGAAATCATCAAGCTTGGGTACGAAGCCGCGGCCAAAAAAGCCAAGGTCCTTATGCCGCTCGCGGTGGATGACGCCAGCTGGCAGCAGTACCTGGCCCAGCGCGCATCCCGCCGCCGGACGGCTCCCGTTCCAGAGTTTATCGCCGTCAACGGAGTGAACCAGAATCTGTCGCGCCGTGTTGAAAATCAATTAGCCGACGTAGTTGGCAAACCCATTGACCCGGACGAGTTGGACAGCGAGATCCTGCGCCTGAAGGGCATTGGGCGATTTTCCGTGCTCAGTTATGAAATGACTGACCGCAATGGCCAACCAGGTTTGCTGGTGAAGACGGAAGAGAACGCGTATGGTCCACCCATTGTCAGGCCGCTGATCCTCATCGACGGAGCCAGTCTAAAAAATGTCAATTTCAACGTCGGAGCCAGGGTGACATTCCTCGATGTGGGAGGGTTTCGGTCGGAATGGCGCAACGACTTTATTCTGTTTTCCGACTATGGTTTAAGGTCGGAGTATTATCATCCGTTAACTCCGCTCACCCACTGGTTCATCGCACCCCGTGCGCTGGCTGAAAACGATCCATTTTACATCTACGATAACAACAAGCTGCTTTCGATATATCGCCGCACCAATGCCGGCGCAGCCCTCGATGTTGGTTACCAGTTCGGAAGGACGGGCGAGCTCCGTGTCGGCTATGAAGGTGGGTGGGAAAACTTTGTGCCGCAAATTGGAAATCGGAACGAGTTGCCCAGCCTTTCCGGTAACTATGGGGACGCGCGAATGCAATATAGTTTGGATCGCCTGAATGATCCCGTGATCCCTCGCGCCGGACAGAATCTCCAAGCCGATTTTCGGTACACGACTACCAGCCCGTTAGCGCCGAAGCCGTATCCGGCGGGAGAAATCGTATCGCAGAATTTTTTCCGGCTGAATGAGCCGTCTTCATTGTTTCTCAGTGGATACGCTGGGACAACTTTCAACCACTATGACACTGGCCTGCCCCAATTTTCTCTAGGCGGCTCTCAGCGTCTGGTGGCGTACGGAATTAATGAGCTTCTGATGGACAAATACTTCCTGTTGCAGATGGGATATATACGGCAACTGGCGAAGCTGCCGCCTCTTTTGGGCAGCGGAGTTTACTTCCTGGGTCTTTACGAAGCCGCGCAGGTTTATGGGCCGCCCAGCAGCATGGTGAACAAAGCATCCGGCTTCCCGACCGACGGCGCTGCGGGTCTAGTGATCAACACTATCTTCGGTCCAGTAGAAGCAGCCTACGCATACGGCGACACCGGACATAGGAAGTTTTTCTTTCGCGTGGGCCGACTATTCTAGAGTAAATAGCTCAGCAGTATGCCAATGAAGCAGGCCTGAGCGGCCATGATCCGAATCACTTTGCCGGGAGTCGATAAGAGCGGAGACGGTTCCACCGCCAGGTGAGATGACGATGCGGCGAATAGTGTACATGATTGCGGTGCTGTGCAGTTCTGTCCTTGCTTTAGCGGCCAACGCACAGCAACAACCGAAGCCCGAGGATCCCGAAGACGAGAAGCAGATAGGACTATGGCTCGATCAGGGAATCTCGGCCGGCCTTTCGGCGAATAAGTCTGTGGATGTCGAATTCCACGAGCGGTTCGACGAGGGAGCGTCCAATCTGTACGAGTACTTCGTTCAGGGGGGCGTCGCCTTTCGTCTGCGTCCCTGGTTCACATTGATACCGATTTATCGTTACCAGCGCTTTCCTGCCAATCCCAAAATCGCTTATGAAAACCGGTTGCAGCTCAATCTCACACTCAGTACATCCCGTGGCGCTTGGCGCCCCATCCTCCGCACGCTCATCGAGGAACGGTTCCCCGATAACCGGCCTGCTTCGACACGCCTTCGATTTCGCCCGGGCGTCGAGTATACCCTCCCGCTTCGCACGGCGTGGGTTCCAGTGCTGGTGGTGAATAACGAGTTCTTCATCGTTCCCGGATTCGACCCCTTCGCCAACCGCAGCAGCTACACTCAGAACCGCTTCCAGATGGGAGTCCGACTCCCCATCACCGATTCATTGTCTATTCGCCCTTATTACTTGTTACATTCTGTTAACCTGCCCGCTGGCTGGGACACCAACGAAGTCTTTGGTGTGTCGCTTACCATTAAGCTCCAGTACAAAACCAGGTGAGGGGTCGCCGTTAACGGCTGTAGATCAGTAACGCACGTAGCCTCGCGGGTACTTTTCGAAAAAGTCTGAATGCCCGGGGTTATGATTCTTCGCCGTAAACAACCTGAGGAGGTCCTGAGCTCGAACCTTATCGCAAGATGTAATCGGACCACAAGCCCATCTGTCCCAATTGGTACTTCACATTGAAAGCGAGCGGTGCCGCTTGTCATATATGGCTTCCATTCTGAACTTTCAGCAGCGCGCCACGGCGACCTTGGGATCGAACTGTTCGAGTTCGCGAGCTTTTCCGGGTTGCCGACCGCTGATTCAGGTGGAGTTGTTCCTTGGCGTGTTCTCCACCCGATCTGATGTTCTAGAGGCGGCTTGCAGCGACGCCAGCTTCTCAAGAAGTTCGTCGGGATCAACCGGCTTTGCCAGAAGATCCCACGTGTGGCCCTCGGACCTCGCCTTCTCAACCAACTCGTTCGTCGATGCTTGTCCTGAGAAAAG
>DASRGM010000223.1:0-19591 GCA_035651035.1 Terriglobales bacterium | reverse complement strand
GGTATGCGACCACAATCTCTCGTCGCTTTGCCAGTAGCTGATCTGCTCCCGCGTCACGGCGTCGAGCAGCAACAGGCAAACCAGGCTCACTGCGGGCAGGAGCGCGGGCGCGGAGATGCGCTCCGCACATTCCCCCACCCCCCACGTCGCCATAATGAACAGGCCGATGAACAAGAGGTACGCATATCGATCAGCCATCGCCTGCAATCCCTAGCCTCCGCTCGACTCCGCATTATATGGGAGGTTCGCGAGGAAACCGGGCTGCGGAAATGCCGCGAATTATGATTGTGTATTTTTCCCGCCAGACGGGAACACTTGCGCCGGTCTGCCACAGGGGTTGCGAAATCTGCTCTAATATTGAGCCATGGACGACTGTCTCTTCTGCAAAATCGTCGCCGGCAAGATTCCCTCAAAGAAGATCTACGAAGACGAAAGAGTTCTCGCCTTCGAGGACATCACTCCCAAGGCGCCAACCCACGTGCTGATTATTCCCAAGCGCCACATCGCGGGACTTGATGCGGCGAATGCGGAAGACGCCGAGATAATTGGCTACAGCCATCTGATCGCGGCCAAGATCGGACGCGATCGCGGCATCGAGGACGGATATCGTACGGTGTACAACGTCGGCCCGCGCTCCGGCCAGTCGGTGTTTCATCTGCATCTGCACCTGCTGGGCGGTCGCGATCTGGCTTGGCCTCCTGGATAATGAAAGAAGGACCAGGCGATCAGCCATGTCTCAAAGTTGTGAAATCCCTGCTCACGGCCGACATTGCGCTTGACAGCCTGCAGCCGGGCGCATCATATTCATCTGCTTGTATTAAGTGAACGTCACATTAAAAGCGGAACTCCGGAATCGGCCTTCCGGAAATTAAATCGGCTTTCCCCCGGCAGTGGCAACCAGCTAAAAAAGGAGTGGGCTTTGAATACATATTCTGACGCGCCCTCGTCCTTGCTGCGCTTCAGCCTGAAGCTCGGCACTCTAATCCTGACCTGCGCAATCATCCTTTCACTTGCAGCTTGTGGTGGAAGCGGCGGCGGATCGACTCCTCAGCCCGTCCAAATGCAGGGCACAAGCGTCACGGGTACAGCCAATCCTCTGGTTGCGCAGTACACGATCAGCACCACTGGCGCCGCCACTGTCTCGATCGAGTTTGGGCCGACCACCAGTTATGGTTTTCAGACCTCGTCACAGGCCATTCCGGCCGGCGGCGGCACCGCTAAGATCTTCGTCGCGGGAATGATGCAGAACACCCAATACCACATGCGCGCCGACATGAACACCAGCTCGGGACAGAGCTTCGACGACGACCACACCTTCACTACCGGCGCAATCCCGCCGGCGCTGATGCCGCAGATGCAGGTGACCATACCCCCCGGACAACAACCCACGCCCGGTATTCAACTGGTCAGCTTCAGTGGTGAGGCGTTTGCCATCGACACGATGGGCAACATCATCTGGTACTACAACAATCCCACCGGAGTGGCACCTTACCTGGTGAAGCTGTTGCCCGATGGCAACATCCTCATGGGCCTTAACTTTACTGGGCCTCCCGCCAGCACGGGCATCCGCGAGATTGATCTGGCCGGCAACACCCTGCGGGAGCTTGACCTCGACACGCTAAGCCAAAAGCTGCACACGGCCGGCTATAACCTCAACCTTTATTCGATCGATCACGACGTTCTGCTTCTCCCCAATGGACACCTGCTGTTTATCGTTTCCAATACTCGGGTCTTTACGGACTTGCCCGGATACCCGGGACAGACGACCGTAGTCGGCAATGCGGTCGTCGACGTGGACCAGAACAACAATCCGGTGTGGGTGTGGGACGCCTTTGACCACCTGGACGTGAACCGGCATCCCATCAACTTCCCCGATTGGACCCATTCCAACGCGCTGTTCTACATCCCTGACGATGGCAGCATCTTGCTCTCCATGCGCCATCAGCACTGGATCCTAAAGATCGATTATGCCAACGGTAACGGTGCCGGAGACATTATCTGGAAGCTCGGCCACGAGGGCGACTTCGCGCTGCTCAATTCTGACTCGCCCGCCGACTGGTTCTATGCCCAGCACGATGCCAATATCATTGGCCCTGCTCTCACCGGCAACTTCCAGTTGGCCCTGTTTGACAATGGCGATTACCGTGTCCTTGACGATGGCGGCGATACCTGCGGGACCACGGGACAACCGGCGTGTTACAGCACGTCCGCTATTTTCAGTGTCGACGAAGCGGACAGAACTGCCCAGAGGGGTTGGACAAACCAGCTTCCCTACTCATTCTGGGGCGGCTCGGTCCAACAGCTCACTAACACGAACATGTTCGTCAACGAGACGGCGCCAGCCGACTTAGGCGCAAACACCTCTCGCGTAAGCGAGTGGACGCAGCAGACAAACCCGACCCTGCTCTGGCAAATGCAGTTCAATAATCACACTGCATACCGCACCCTTCACATGGGCAGCCTCTATCCCGGCGTGCAGTGGTGAGTTTGCTGTGCAGCGCCTGATCCGCGCTCCCTTGAGAAGCGTCGCGAGCAGTTAAGAATCCTCCAGCCCAGCTCATGGTTCTTGGATGAGCTGGGCCTCTCGTCCCAGGTCGGGCGTCGCCCTCGGGAGAACCCCTCTCCGCTATCCACTAACCACTCCCCGCCGCCGTCATGTAACGTAGTACCTCATGGGCCGCATCCACGTTCTCTCGGAAAATGTAGCCAACAAAATCGCCGCCGGCGAGGTGGTGGAGCGGCCCGCCTCGGTCGTCAAGGAACTGCTCGAGAATGCCCTGGATGCGGGTGCGAGCCGCATTCGCGTCAGCATCGAAGCCGGCGGCAAGAAGTTCATTCAGGTCGCCGACGATGGCTGCGGCATGGTGCGCGACGATGCCCTGCTCGCCTTCGAGCGCCACGCCACCTCGAAAATCCGTAATGCCGACGACCTTCTGAATATTGCGACTCTGGGCTTCCGCGGCGAGGCGCTTCCGTCCATCGCCTCTGTCAGCCGTCTGCGCCTGGAAACGCGCTCACCGGAGGATGCGGCAGGAACTGTCATTGAGATTGCCGGCGGCAAGATTCTGACCGTGGAAGAAGCCGGCCTGCCGTCGGGCACCTGCATCACCATCCGCGATCTTTTCTTCAACATTCCGGCGCGCCGCAAGTTCCTCAAGGCGGAATCTACCGAACTGTCGCACATAGCATCGCTGGTCACGCACTACGCGCTGGCGCATCCCGAGATGCACTGGGAGCTGCACTCGGCCTCCAATGCGATGCTGGTCGCACCACCCGTCGCCGGCCATTCCCAGCGCATCTACCAGGTCTTCGGCAAGGAGACGCTCGACCAGTTGATTCCGTTGAGCGCACTGCTGCCGCTGCAGCGTTCGGGGCTTCCCCAGCCGCCTCCGTGGAGACGCAGCGAAGCGGAGGAGCCGGAAGAAGAGACCCCTAAGGGCGAAGTCAAGCTGCACGGCTTCATCTCGCGCCCGGAAATCCAGAAGCTCAATCGCAATTCCATCTTCATCTTCGTCAATGGCCGCCTGATCCGCGATCGCCTGGTGCAGCACGCGCTCACCGACGCTTACCGCAACATTATTCCTCCCACGGTCTACCCCGTCGTGCTGCTGTTTCTGGAGATGCCCGCGACAGAAGTAGACGTCAACGTACATCCGTCGAAGGTTGAGGTCCGCTTCCGGCAATCTTCGGTGCTGCACGATTTTGTCCGCGACTCGGTGCGCGCGCTGCTGATGAAATCGCGGCCGGCACCGTCATTTACCACCGAAATTCATGCGATGGCCAGCGCGTCACCTTCTCTCACGCCAGGTGGACGCGATTTCGGATTCAGCGAGTTGCGTGTTACGGATGCTGATTCGGGCTTCGCCCTGCGCTCGCAGGAGTTGGCGCCGCACACTGCGCCGCTGGAGTTCGAGGGCGGCGGATTCGCCGTCGAGGCCAACGCTGCCGTACCCGTGGCGCGCTTCGCTCCGCAGACCTTTGGTGGTCTGGCCGCGGCTTCCGGATACCCCGCCGGCGGCAACGGCTGCTCGCCCGAGGTCCCCGACGACGAGGCGCCAGCCGGTCTCGAGTCACTGGCCACGCTCAAGCCCGTCGGACAGGTGCGCAACTCGTTCATCCTCGCGGTCAATCCGGAAGGGCTGTGGATTATCGATCAGCACGTCGCCCACGAGCGCATCCTCTTCGAGAGAATTTGCCGGCAGCGCCTGGCCGACTCGCCCGAAGGTCAGCAACTGCTCATGCCGCACATTGTTGAGCTGACCCCGGCCCAGATGGCAGTGTTTGCCGAGATTTCGGGCGAACTGAACCACAACGGCTTCGAGGTCGAGCCCTTCGGCTCGCGCACCATCGCCGTCAAAACAACGGCCGCCGGCGTCGCTCCCGAACAAGTGGAGCACTTGTTGCACGAGATTCTGGAACAGTTCGAGCGCGAGGAGCAGTCGCTGAACCTGGATGCCATCCGCACACGGATTGCGGCCAGCATCGCCTGCCACGCCGCTATCAAAGTCAACATGCCGCTGGAGCAGAACAAAATGGAGTGGCTGCTGCGCGAGCTGGCGAAAACCGACTGCCCCATGAGCTGCCCCCACGGCCGCCCGGTTGTTCTGCGATATTCTGTAAAGGAGATTCAAAGGGCGTTTAAACGGATCTGAAGATCCGCAGCAACCAGCAACTAGCATTAGCGAAAGCATGCCAGTCCATCAGTCTTCCGAAGGCACAAGGAAGTATGCGCAGAGTGTCGGCTCACGGCTGCGACTGCCCAACTCCGCAGTAACAGATGATTTTTTTGGAATGGACTCTCCAGCTCGGAAGGACACCACTTGCTGATTGCTAGTCGCAGCTAATTGCTAACTGCTCGTTCCTAGTTGCTTGTTTTCGTATGCACGACGACCAGCTCCAACAACTCCGCCGCTCGAAGTGGCGGCTCGACGGGCGTCCTTTACGCACGCTCGAAGAAGCGCGCGACTTTATCGATTCGGTCGGATTCTGCCTGCTCTACGCCCAGCGTCCGCCGGTGCTGTTGCCCACCTTCATGGGAGCCTGCCAGGGCAGCGAAGACAATCTGCCCACCGCTCAAATGGCTTTCGCCCATGCCGCGGCGCGCGCAGCCAAGGAGCTGATGGTTCGCCTGCTGCGCGAGAAATCCGCCTACGAAGCCAACGTCTTTCCCGACAACAATTTCATCCTTTCCGCCGCCGTCTTCCCCTACTTCTACGGACTGGTCGGCGATCGCAACGTCCGGCAGATCCCCAAGACTGGTGCGCGCTCGGAGTATTCTCCGCTGGCCGTGCACGCCTTCGAGTACCTCGCGCAAAAGGGACCCATCCCCAAGCACCGCTTGCGCGAGTTGCTGGGCGGCGACATCTCCGAGGCGGCGCTGGACCGCGCGCTGGATGAGCTCTGGGCGCGGATGCGCATCGCTCGCGTCGACTACAAGCCCGAGGAGGGTATCTTCTGGGACGCGCTATTCCGCTGGGCTCCTGAGGCGGTTAGGGAGGGGGTCGAAGTGCCGGTCGCAGGCGCGCTGACCGCTCTGGTGTCGAAGTATCTGGACTGCGTGGTGGCTGTCTCACAAGATGAGCTGGAACAGCTGTTCTCCCACTTTGTAGGACGAGCGCGCGTGCGCGAGGCGATAAATGCCCTGCAGGCGGCGCGCGAGCTGAGCTTCGTGCACGTCGCCGGCCGCGTCATGCTCCAGACCTCGGCTGCCCATGCCGAGCTGGCGCGCGAGCAGAAGACCGCCTTCTCCCCAGCCACGCTTCGCCCCGGGAAACCGTTGGTGCAGCGCCGCCGCGATTCGCGCCAGGGTAAGTCGGGCTTTCCCCGTACGAACTCCAAGCCCCGCCGGCAGGACAGCGGCACAAAATGAGCCAGTCGCGAAAGTTAGTGGTTGCCATCGATGGTCCCGCCGGCTCGGGAAAGAGCACCATCGCCGCCCGCCTGGCGAAAAAGCTGGGCTACGTAAATCTGGAGAGCGGGGCCATGTACCGCGCACTTGCCTTGAAGGCCCTGGAGATGGATGTGCCGCTCGACGATGGCGAAGACCTGCGAAACCTGGCTCTTTCCTCGACTATTGTCCTGGAGCCGGCGGGCGATGGAAATCGCGTGCAGCTCGATGGCCGCGATGTCTCGCAGCGCATCCGCGAAGCCGATGTTACCGTGGCGGCGTCGCGCGTCTCGGTACATCCCCGGGTGCGGCAAGTGATGGTCGCTCGTCAGCGTGCCCTGGGAAGAAAGGGCGGTGTGGTAATGGAGGGCCGCGATATCGGCACTGCGGTTTTTCCGGACGCGGAGGTTAAGGTTTTTGTGGATGCCGATCCGGGTGTCCGCGCCGAGCGGCGCCTCCGGCAGACCGCATTGAAGTCGCCCCGCGACGCCCGCCGGCTGCGCTCCGAAATCGCCGCCCGCGATGAGCGCGATCGTACCCGCCGCAACTCGCCGCTCGTGCCCGCCGCCGATGCCATAACGCTGGACACGACCGATATGAGCATCGACGACGTTGTCGCCGCCGTGTACCGCCTTGTGCAAGAGAAGCTGGAAACTGAACACCCCGCCTAGATTCCAGCGGGGTGTTCTTGCAGATGGGAGAGGGTCTTCAAGCGGAAAACACCGTTCTTCTCAGCGCGGCTTCGTTCATTCGAAAACCGCGCTGAGAAGACATCTCCGGATGGCGACTTGCCAGCGCCATCCTTATGGCTCGCTTTCCCTGAGTCAGTGCAAGCCTCGTGCCATAGAAATTCACAGGCGCGATCTTCCCTCCCGTCACGATATGCAGGGCCAAAGATTGCAGTTTGATATCCTCACCTGCGCGACGCGATCTCAACCCTATCCAAATGGTGAGTTCCAACTATCTGAACTGTTAGTCCGGCGACTTGTTCCTGAGCGTTCTGAGGGCTCGTATTCTGCCCAAATCCAATAGCAGGATATCCGGAAACGGTCGCGCGCACTAAGCCCAGCAGGCCCGTAATTCCGCCTCTCCGCAACGGTATCCCACTTGCCTTAGACCTCGGTGGGAACGCGCAAGGCGCTGAAACACTAAATTCATTTGCGGCGATTCACAACGGTTGCTACACTTCGCACCCGCCTTTCACCAGACGCCAGGAGGTCAATATGGCATTCTTGAGCGGAAGCAAAAACTCCTTCCAGGTCAAGGCATACATCGGCGATAACAAAACCTTGCTGGCTTTCAACTTCTCCAGCGCGGCTGCCGCCGGCAATCTCGCCGGCTTCAGCATCTTCTGCAAGCCGCCCAATCAGTCAGGCTATTACCTGCTCAATGAATTGCAGTTTCAGGATCCGTCAAAGCACGCGCAGGTACCGGGCGAGAAACCGAACTCGACCGCCAATGCGCCCATTCAGAAATATCGCTGGACGCATGTTCCCGGCAGCAGCCATCAGGGCTTGTCGCCGGCAACCGGCAATTACACGTACACGGTCACGCCGCGTTACTTCGATGCCAACCACTCGATGAAGCCGCTCGATTCCTCGCTAAGCGCCGCCATCACCGTAGCCGTTGGTCCGTTCAAGAAGGGCGCCCTCGCGCTCGGTTTCACCCGCGGCTACATGCAGTCGGAGGCCTTCGCCCGCCACTTCGGCAGCAAGACGCCCATCGAACCGGCGGGTAATCCTCTGCAGTTCGATACCTCGGCAACGGCCGGCACCAACGCTCAGGGTCAAAGCGTCAAGTATTCCGATATCTACGGCTGGATGGGATCGACGGCGCGCCAGCAAGTCTTCGACGTCCTCAATAGTGTGATAAACGATCCCAGCCTGCATCTCGACGTCTTCGCCTACGACCTGGACGAGCCGGATGTGCTCACGATGTTCCTGAAGCTGGCGGCGCAGGGCCGAATGCGCATCATCCTCGATAACTCCAGTGAGCATCACACCGCAGACGGCAACACCAAGAAGGAAGACAAGTTCGCCAACCTGTTCGCGCAGCAGGCCAAATCACCGGCCGCCATCGTGCGCGGCTGCTTCAATCGCTACTCCCACGATAAGATCTTCATCGTCTCGAAGAACGGCATAGCAACGCAGGTGCTCACCGGCTCGACCAACTTCTCCGTCACGGGGCTGTACGTCAACGCCAATCATGTGCTGGTCTTCAGCGACCCCGGCGTCGCCGCCGAGTACGCGAAAGTCTTTCAGCAAAGCTGGCAGATACTAAGTCAGACCAAAACGCCGAGCGCGGCCGCCGCCAACGCATTCGCCGCAACACCACTGGCGACCCAGCCCTACACCGGCCCGGCCTCGCCCCCGACGATGACCATCAACTTCTCGCCGCACACCGCCGCCGACGCGAGCAAGATCCTGGGCGGCATCTCCGCCCGCATCACGCAGGAGGCGTCGGTACAAGGCGGCAATGTGATGTTCGCGGTCATGCAGCTCACCGGCAGCAACACACCCGTCTATAACACGCTGAACAAAGTTCACGGCAATCCGAACCTATTCAGCTACGGCATCTCGGACGCACCGGAAGGCACGTTCTTTTATTCAGCGGGGTCGAAAGACGGTGTGCTGGTCACCGGCAAGCCCGGGCAGACGACGCTGCCTCCGCCCTTCGATCAGGTGCCGATTCCGCCTGGCCATGAGATCCATGACAAGTTCGTGGTCTGCGGTTTAAATGGCAAAGACCCGGTTGTGTACTGCGGGTCATCGAATCTGGCCAGCGGCGGCGAGGCGGCCAATGGCGACAACCTACTCGAGATCCACGATGCCGATGTCGCCACCGCCTTCGCCATCGAGGCGCTGCTGCTGGTCGATCACTATGCCTTCCTCGACCGCTACGCCAATCCGAAGAAGCCGAAGCCGGCCAATGGTTCCCCCGCAAAGGGCACAGCGCAGGTAGCCGCCTCCAAGACGGCCGCGACCGTAAACCCGGTGAAAACTGCAGCGAAGACTATGGCGTCAAGAAGTGCGTCGGCGAAGACTGCGGGGGAAAACTAACGGCAAGAAAACTTCAATAACAACTGCCGCAAAGGCGGAGAAAGCTGCGAAGTCGAAGCCCACGCTAAAGAAGACCGCCGGGGGAGCGAAACCGGCCAGGAAGGGAACGAGATCGATGTCGGCGCGCGCCGGGCGCTAGGTCAACGTTTCGGAACCTAAGATGCGTCAGGCTCCTGTCCAATTCCCTAATCGCCGTGGCACGAATTGTCGTGCCGCCAGAAAGGTTTGAATATGACGAAGTCCACGAGCAAGAAGGCTGCCGCCCCGGCAAAGCGCTCCATCCGATCGGCCAGCAATGCGCCTCCTGCGACTCCCGCTTCGGCATCGTCAGGAAGTCAGCCGCTGGTCGCCAAGCAGCCGCAATCCAAGCAGCAGGCCGCCATCAGTAACGGCATGTTCCTGTACACCAACGATGCCTGGTCCCAGGCCTACTTCAACACCAACGACCTGCACTTCCTCGAGCGGGAGCTGTTCGGATGACAAAAGGCTCCGTCGGTGCCCCAGGTTCGCGCCCTTGTTCTCGACGCTAACCTGGGGTCCTCCCCTAGGGCTGGCTCACTTCACCGCCGCTGCCGGCTCGCCCACTCGCTTTGCCACCTTGAACGTCAGCTTGTGCTGCTTCTTGTCCACATCGATAACGACGTGATCGCCGTGCAGCACCACGCCGTCGAGGATCTTCAGCGCCAGCGAGTCCTGAATCAAGCGTTGAATCGCGCGCTTCAGCGGTCGCGCGCCGTAGTTCGGATCATAACCTTCGGTGAAGACCAGTTCCTTGGCCGCCGGCGTCAGCTCGATCGAAATCTTGCGATCGGCCAGCAGCTTCCGCAGGTCCTCCAGCCGCAGGTCGACGATCTTCGCCAGCTGCTCCTTCCCCAGCGGGTTGAAGACGATGATGTCGTCCACGCGGTTGAGGAACTCGGGCTTGAAGTGCGCCCGCACCGCCTCCATCACCTCGTGATGCGCCTGGGTGATCCGCTCCGGCGTCGTCAGGTCGTGCAGGTACGCTGAGCCGATGTTCGAGGTCATGATGATGATCGTGTTCTTGAAGTCCACGACGCGGCCCTTGCCGTCGGTCAGCCGCCCGTCGTCCATGATCTGCAGGAAGACGTTGAAGACCTCGGGATGCGCCTTCTCGATTTCATCGAAGAGCACCACTGAGTACGGCCGCCGCCGCACCGCTTCGGTCAACTGCCCGCCCTCTTCGTAGCCGACGTATCCCGGAGGCGCGCCGATCAGCCGTGAGACTGCGTGCCGTTCGCCGTACTCCGACATGTCGATGCGAATCATCGCGTGCTCGTCGTCGAAGAGAAACTCGGCCAGGGCGCGTGCCAGCTCGGTCTTGCCGACGCCGGTCGGGCCCAGGAAGATGAACGAGCCGATTGGCCGCCGCGGATCACTCAGCCCCGCGCGCGAACGGCGAATCGCATTCGACACGCGCTCGACCGCATCGTGCTGTCCGACCACGCGCTGCTCCAGCCGCTCTTCCATCGTGACCAGCTTCTTGACTTCGCCCTCCAGCATCTTCGACACGGGAATGCCGGTCCACTTGCTGACGACCTTGGCGACGTCTTCCTCGTCCACCTCTTCCTTCAGCATGCGCGACTGCTTGCCGTCCATGGTCGCGCTGAGCTGCTTGACTTCGTTTCCCAGCTGCGGAATCTCGCCGTACTGGAGCTGCGCCGCGCGGTTGTAGTCGCCCTTGCGCGTCGCCTCCTGCTGTTCAAGCTTCAGCCGCTCGATGCGCTCCTTCGCCTCGCGCACCTTCGCGATCGCTTCTTTTTCCTGCTTCCAGCGCGCCTTCAGCGCGTTGGCGTTCTCGCGAATTTGCGCCAGCTCCTTTTCGAGTACCTTGAGCCGCTCGCGCGAGTTCGCATCGTCTTCGCGCTTCAGCGCCTGCCGCTCGATTTCCAGTTGCGTTGCGCGCCGCTCCAACTGGTCGATTTCCGTCGGCATCGAGTCAATCTGGATGCGCAGCGACGCCGCTGCCTCGTCGATCAGGTCGATGGCCTTGTCCGGCAGGAAGCGGTCGGAAATGTAACGATGCGACAGCGTGGCCGCCGCGACGATCGCCGAATCCTTAATGCGCACGCCGTGATGCACTTCGTACTTCTCGCGCAGGCCCCGAAGGATGGCGATGGTGTCCTCGACGTTCGGCTCACCCACAAAGACGATCTGGAAGCGGCGCTCCAGCGCGGCATCCTTCTCGATGTACTTACGGTACTCGTTCAGCGTGGTGGCGCCGATGGCGCGCAGCTCGCCGCGGGCCAACGCCGGCTTCAGCATGTTCGAAGCGTCAATCGCGCCCTCGGCCGCGCCTGCGCCGACCAGCGTGTGCAGCTCGTCGATGAACAGCACAATCTGCCCCTGCGACTGCTCGATTTCCTTCAGTACCGCCTTCAGGCGATCTTCGAATTCACCGCGATACTTCGCGCCCGCCAGCATCGCGCCCAGATCGAGCGACACCACACGCTTGTTCTTTAGCTGTTCCGGCACGTCACCGGAGACGATGCGCTGCGCTAGTCCCTCGACGATGGCAGTCTTGCCGACGCCGGGCTCGCCAATGAGCACGGGATTGTTTTTCGTGCGGCGCGACAGCACCTGCACCACGCGGCGCACTTCTTCGTCGCGGCCAATCACCGGATCGAGCTTGCCCTGACGCGCCAGCTCGGTCAGGTCCTTGGCGTAGCGCTGCAAGGCCTGATACTTCGCTTCGGGATTCTGATCCGTGACCTGCTGATTGCCACGCACGGCGGTCAGTGCCCGCAGGATGTTGTCGTAGGTTGCGCCCATCCGCGCAAGCATCTCCTGCACGGGGTCGCGCTTGAGCTTGCTCATCGCCAGCAGCAGGTGTTCGGTTGAGACGTACTCGTCCTTGAAATTCGCCGCCTCTTTGAAGGCGCTATCCAGCATCTTCGAGCTGTTGTCGGAGAGATGTGCCTGCGCGGCGCCTGAGCCCGACACCTTGGGCAGCTTGTCGATCTCGCGCACAGCTTCGTTCTGCAGCGTGGGCACATGCAGCCCGACGCGTTCCAGCAGCGGCGCGACGATGCCCTCGGTGTCCTCGAGCAGTGCCGTAAGAATGTGTACCGGCTGCAGCTCAGGATTGCCATGCTCGCTGGCGAGATCGTTCGCCCGCTGCATCGCCTCCTGCGCCTTCACGGTTAATTTGTCCCAACGAATTGCCATAGAAACTCCAACGGAAATGGAGGGCAGGTCGAGGCGCGTGGCCCCGGTCTGGCGTTTTCCAGCCCTGCCACGCACAGGCCGGAACCCAGGTCTCGAACTACTCGAAACCCGGGGCCACCCACCCTACTCGGAACTGGCCTCAAAACTGTTTTCGCCTTCGGGGAGTCCTTCCGGCAAACAAAAGGGAGGCACCGCGAACCGCGCCTCCCCTTGAACTCCCCAGTTCGTCTCCCATCAGGAAGCTCTCCCGAAGGGCGAAACTTGTCGATGTGATTTCAGGCGGCCTGGCCTTTGCCCGACGTCTGCGGTTCCCTCTTCGCTTCAATCGTCTTCTGGCCGCCGCCAATGTTGACCTTGATCTGCTTCGGCTTCGCTTCAGCGCGCTTGGCCAAACGAATCTTCAGCACGCCGTGCTCGTAATCGGCCTGGATGTTTTCGGTCTCAACGGTATTCGGCAGCGTGAAGGAGCGGCTGAAGCTGCCGTAGCGGCGCTCCACGCGATGGAAGTTCTCTTCCTTCTCTTCCTTCTCGAACTTGCGCTCGCCGTTGACAGTCAAGGTATTGTTCTCGACCTTGATGTCCAGGTCCTTCTCGTCAATTCCGGGCACTTCCAGCTTCAACTGGACGCTGTGCTCGTCCTCGTAGATGTCGACCGGAGGCACAAACGCACCCGTAGTCAGCGATTCCTCACGGCCTCCGCCGTACTGCTCTTCAAACATGCGGTTCATGCGGTTCTGCAGAGCGACGAGGTCACGGAAGGGGTCCCAACGAGTCAATACTGGCATGGTTCTCATCCTCCAAACGTCAGATTTAGGAGATCTTGGTGGCCTTATCTTGGCCAGCTAACAGTTTGATGCGCTTGTTAGCGCATAAGAATCATAAAATATGAGCTTGTTACTGTCAATATCTCTAACTCCTTCGAGCGCCTTTGGTCGGCCCCTCGCGAACGGATTTCTACGTTGCATGTAAGCCAAACCACATTAATGATTTACGAGGTGATAAGCCAGCATGGCGGGAAATGACCGTCCCGGATCGGCATTCAAAGTCAGGCTGTGCGTTGACGACAGTGTGGCAGGAATTAGGGAATTGTCCCCTTCTATCTGGGACTCAAATCAGGCCGGTTGAGGATGCCCCGAATCGCATTTCAAACGGAGCGGCGTCGGATGTTATGCGCTGGAGATTCCGAGTCGCCGAACCAGGCTGCGCTATCATGAACAAGATGCCCGCACTCTCCAACGGTACACGCCACCCCTTCGCGACCGACGACCCACGCCTCCGCCGGATCCACGACAAGGTCATGGCTGAAGAGCGTCTCTCGGCTGACGACGCGCTGGCGCTCTACCGCTCCGGCGACATTCTCGCACTCGGCTGGCTCGCTAACCACGTGCGCGAGCGCATGCACGGCGACATCGCGTACTTCAACGTCAACCGCCACATCAACTACACCAATGTCTGCGTGGCCGCGTGCCGGCTCTGCGCCTTCGGTCGCAAGAAAGACTCACCTGGCGCTTACACCATGGCGCTGGAAGAGGTTTTCAGCACCGCCGCCTCCGGCTACACCGAAGCCATAACCGAGTTCCACATCGTGGGAGGCCTGCATGCCGACCTGCCGTTCCAGTACTACGTCGACCTGATCGCCGGGCTGAAGGAACGCTTTCCGCAGGTGCACCTCAAGGCGTTCACCATGGTCGAAATCGCCTTCTTCTCGAAGATCGGCAAGATGACGCCGCGCGAGGTGCTGGTTAAGTTCAAAGAGGCGGGCCTCGACTCGATGCCCGGCGGCGGCGCGGAGATTTTCTCCGACCGCATCCGCCACATCATCTGCGACCACAAGATCGACGGCAGCCAGTGGCTCGACATCGCGCGCACCGCGCATGAGGTCGGGCTCAAATCGAATGCGACCATGCTATACGGCCACGTCGAAAGCGATGTGGACCGCGTCGACCACCTGCTGAAGCTGCGCGCGCTCCAGGACGACACGCGCGGCTTCCAGACCTTCATCCCGCTGGCCTTCCATCCCGCCAACACGCCGCTGCAGCACCTGCCCACCACCAGCGGCATGCTGGACTTGAAACAGATCGCCATCGGACGCCTGGTGCTCGATAACTTCCCGCACATCAAGTCGTACTGGCAAATGGTGACTCCGAAGATGGCGCAGATCACATTGCGCTTCGGCGCCGACGACATCGACGGAACAGTGGTCGAGGAGAAGATTTACCACGATGCCGGAGCGACGACGCCGCAAGGCCTGCGCCGTCAGGACCTGATCCGCCTGATCACCGAAGCCGGCCGCGTGCCCTTCGAGCGCGATACGCTCTACCGGCCCGTTACGCGGACCGAAACCACAGTCACGGTCGCGGTATAGAGCCTCCAGGCGGGCGTCACCCGCGAATAATCCCGGCCCCAGGGCCCGAGCTACCTTGAAGACTACGATCCTGAGTTTTGCAGTGGCGCTGGCAATCGCGATAGGCGGAACGACCACCGCCCTTGCCGATAACCGGGCCGATGCTTATGCCCGTCAGGGCGACCAATCCTTCCGCGCCGGCGATTATGCCAACGCCGTCGCGGCCTACAAGAAAGCCCTTGCTCTCGATCCCAAGCGCGGGTTGGTGTACTACGGTCTCGCGCTTTGCTACCACCAGCAACAGCAGTGGCAACTTGCCGTGGACAACTGGAAGCAGGCACGGGCGCTGCTCAAACCAGAAGGGGCAATGTTGCTGACCATGGGAGTGGACTACTACCACCTAAAAAAGTACGACGATGCTTTGCATACATTTCAGGACGTAATTGCCATCCGCACCCCGGACTTGGACCAGGCAATGGCCAACTACTGGACGGGGGTGATTTACAACACGATGGGCCAGCCCGAAAGAGCGCTGCCTCCGCTTCGGCAGGCGATCAACCTGAAACCCGACGACGCGGATTTCTTTTTCGAGTTGGGTGCTGCTCTATCCGGCGTGAAGCAATATGGCGACGCCGCGACGTCCTATAAGGACGCTGTCCGCCTTAGGCCGGGCTTCGCGCTGGCATACTACAACCTCGGCCTGGTTTATCTGGCATTGCACAGGACGAGTGATGCAGAACAAGCATGCGACAAGTTGCAAACCCTCGATAAGCCGAAGGCCGACGAGTTGCGCAGCAAGCTTCCGGCTGCGGCGGCGGAACAGAAGAATCAGGCAAAGGGAACAGACTGAGCTTCCCAGAACTCGGGAAGCGGGCCTGAGGCGGCTCTACTTAACTTCTCCAGCGCAGCGTCACCGGCCCGTCCATAGGATGGCGCATGGGTTCGCCGCTGGCCTGCGACTCCAGCCGCGCCTGCTTCAACGCGAAATACCACTTGGCGGGACGGTCGGCGTCGTCGATCAGCATGAGGCTGGGATTATGTTTCAACCCTTCGGCCTGCTGGATCATGGTGAGCTGGTCCTGGCGCACGAAGCGCCTCCCGAAAAACTTCGCGATGGGCGTCAGCAACGGCACGTTCAGAAACACATTCCATGCCGCGCACACGTCGATGCGGCACTCCGTCTCCGTAGTCGGCGTGACCGTCGTCAGGCTGGCAAACCACTTCTCGCCGGCGCGAATGGTTTCGTAGCGGCGGTTGGGCAGCACAAAATCGATGGTGGTGGTAATGGGCTCGCCGTAAACTCCCAGCAGCTTGTAGGGCGCGCTGTTGGCCGATGGCTGGTGCGCAGTCATGCGGAAGCCGTTCTCGATGGGCTCGAAGTGCTTCTCCTTTTCGTGAATGCTGGCGCGCGATCGCCACCACCACGCCTGGTGCACAAACGGCCCGTGCGCGGGATCCATCAGCCCGATGATGCCGTGATCGATGTTGCAGGGCAGATCGGCGGTGAGATACGCGGAGCGGAAGCGCCGGCTGAATTTCGGCACCTCGGGCACGGCCGGCAAATCGTCACCGCGGGAGAGCCGCCCCCTCCCACTCTGTGGGACACAGACCCAGATATGCCCGTCTCGCTCCTCGCATGGGAAAGCACTTGCGTAAATCCGGCAAGGATCCAGCTTGTCCTGCGAAGTGAGCGACGGAATCTCCTGGCACTGTCCCGATACCGGCTCGAAAGCCCAGCCGTGATACTTGCAAGTGACCCGCCGGCCATCGAACCAGCCATAGGAAAGCGGAATGCCGCGATGCGGGCAGGAGTCGCGCATAGCGAAGTAGCGCCCGCCGGAAATGCGGCCCAGCACCAACGGCACGCCAAGCAACATCGCTTTCGCCATTCGTCGGCCCGAGATCTCGGAGGCGCGAATTGCCGGATACCAATCGTCGTAAATCCACGACGTGGTTGCGCCCGAGGCGGCAACGGTAGCGCGAGTGGCTTCGCCCAGCATCGTCAAACTTACTATAGATGAATGTATCCGGAAGTGGTGGTAGAGCGCGCTGCAGTGCCACGTCGCCCGTGGGACCTGGGCAAGAGCGGGCTTGAGCCCGCCAAGCGGCCTTGGCGTCGGCTGGGTATGAGCAACGGCCGCGGGACGCGAGCGTGAAGCTCGCTCTACCGAATGTTTTCTAGCGCCGAGACTTCTTGAACTGCGCGACGCTGCTCTTGGCCTTCTCTGCCCAATCGGAGCCCTTATCGAGCCAGTCGCCGGCCTGGTCGGTGAAGTCTTCCATCACGTCGCGCGCGTCTTCGTATTTGCGGCGCAAGGTGCGGCGCATCTGCCGCCCGGTCCGGGGCGCCAGCAACAGCGCGGTTAGCGCGCCCGCCGCGAGTCCGATGAACAGCATGGTCAACCCCACGCTTAGATTGTTCCCGCTGCTGCGATATTCGCCCTCGCTCGTATAATCGTAGCCTTGACTCTCCATAATTCCTCCCTTGCAAAGATGTTATCCCATTATCAGATGCAAACAGGCGGGCTCCCGCGGCTCGCAGCTGTTCGCTAGTTGCCGGCCGTCAATTGCTTTAGAATGAAAGCCTAATGAATCTCCCGGAAATTCAAGCAGCGCTGCGCGACGGCGGCCACGAATGCTGGCTCTTCTACGATCATCACCATCGCGACCCCATCGCCTATCGCGTGCTCGGCCTTTCGCCGACCATGATGGTCACACGCCGCTGGTTCTATCTCGTGCCCGCGCAGGGCGAGCCGGTCAAGCTGGTGCATCGCATCGAGAGCCATCATCTCGACCCGCTGCCGGGCAACAAGGTGGAATACTCGGCTTGGCAGGAGCTGTGGCAGAACCTGGAAGCCATGCTCAAGCCCTACCACCGCATCACCATGCAGTACTCACCCAACAACCAGATCCCATACATCTCGCTGGTCGATGCGGGTACGTTGGAGTTAGTGCGCAGTTTCGGCAAAGAGATCGTCAGCTCGGCTAACCTGGTCGCGCGCTTTGAGGCGACGCTGACCGAGGCGCAGATCGCCTCGCACTTCAAGGCAGGCGAAGCCGTTGACAAGATCACTGCCGCCTTTTTCCAGGAAGTCGGGCGCCGCGCACGCAACGGCGGCACGCACGAGTTCGAGATGCAGCAGTGGATCATGGAGGCCTTCACGCGCGAAGGACTGGAGACGTGCGATCCGCCCAACGTGAGCGTGAACGCGCACAGCGGCGACCCGCATTACGAGCCGCAGTCAGCAACATCCACGCCGATCAAGCAGGGCGATTTCCTGCTGCTCGACATCTGGGCGAAACGCAAAGAGCCCGACTCGGTCTACTACGACATCACCTGGACGGGGGCGGTCGGCATACCCAGCGACAAGCAGCGAGAGGTCTTCGAGATTATACGCGGCGCACGCGACACCGGCATTCGCGCCGTGCAGCAGGCATTCGAGGCCAAGCGCAAGATTCACGGCTGGGAAGTGGACAAGGCGGTGCGCGACTTCATTCAGTCGAAAGGCTGGGGGCAGTACTTTATCCATCGCACCGGGCACTCCATCACCGGCGACATTCACGGCAACGGCGCGAACCTTGATAATCTGGAGACCAAGGACGATCGCGAGATCCTGCCCAACACCTGCTTCTCCGTCGAGCCCGGCATCTATTTGCCCGAGTTCGGCGTGCGCAGCGAAGTGAACATGATGGTGCGCCAGGGCCGCGGCGAAGTGACCGGCAGGATCCAGGGCGAGTTAGTGGCGATCTGAGCAGGTAGAGCTGGCCTTTAGCGAGTCCGTGAGAACCCGGTTTCCAAGCAGTTGGTGGAACAAAAGAATCGCTTTGCTGCCGGAAATGCGGCGCCGCAGGCGCGGAAGTGGGTAAGGTGTGGAGAAGACCCAGAGTCCCGGAGGGACATCACGGTTCTCCGGCGGCATTAATACGGCAATTATCTAATGGCAAATCCGCAAAACGCAGCCGTGGCCAATGCCCGCGGCAAGAATCCCGATGTCGCCGCACCGGCCGGTTCGATGACTTACGTCGCGCCTATCGCCGCCTGGCTCGTGCCCGGTCTCGGCCACCTCATCCAGCGCCGCTATCTACGCGGCCTGCTGCTGATGCTGGCCATCTTCGTCATGTTCTTTGCCGGCCTCGGCATGCAGGGCAAGGTGTACTCCTTCAATACCGGCGACCTGCTCGACATCCTCGGCTTCATTGGCGATGTTGGCGCCGGCGCCATCTACTTCGTCGCGCGCGCCATGGATTGGGGCATCGGCAACATTCACCGCGCGGTCGCCGACTACGGCACCAAATACATCGTTGTT
Organism: Terriglobales bacterium; assembly: GCA_035651035.1. Classification (GTDB taxonomy): domain Bacteria; phylum Acidobacteriota; class Terriglobia; order Terriglobales; family Acidobacteriaceae; genus Bog-257. Next base: position 808 of record DASRGM010000223.1, on the reverse strand, counting down.
GCCGGCCTGCTCAACGTGATCGCCGCGGTCGACGCCTATCACATCGCGATCGGCAAAAAGCCATGACCTTCGAACTCTCCCACTTCAACGCCGCACTGCTGTTCGCGCTCTGCGCCTCTATCGTCTTCGGCATCACCCAACGCGTCACCCCGCGCGACATGCTGCGCTACGGCGCCTATTGCTTCTCGTTGTTCGTCGGCGGAGTAATCGTAGCCGCGTGGGTGATGTGGATCATCAAGCATTAAGACAGTCGCCAGTCGCCAGTCGCCAGTCGCCAGTCGCCAGTGGCCAATGGCCAGTGGTTATCGGCTATTCGCGCCCCTGCAGAAAAAGGAGACTCAATCAGAGTCTGAACTAACCATCAGTGCCCTGGTCACTGGTCACTGATCACTGCCCCTAACCCTGGCCACTGCTATTGGCTATGACCACTACTCCTGATCAGCACTCTTCGTCGGCTGCCTGCCAATAGGGAGAACGCGCGTGCCGCTCTGCCAGCTTCGGCGTCGTGGCTGCGTCTGTCGTGACCTTAAAGCGCTCCACGATGGCCGCCTTCATGTCCTCCTTCTTCAGCTTTCCCAGCATCTCTGGACGAATGGGCGCCGCCGGCGCGTCTTCGATCGCTACACTGTTCTTTCGCATGACTCCTCCCTAGACTCTTCCTTAAACATCATCGGCCCTCGCCTGCCGCAGCGTTAGCACCGGGCAGGGCGCTTCGCAAACAATCTCGTATGCGTGGGGAATGACCAACCGGTCGAGCACGCCGCTGGAGGGCCGCACCCCCAGCACCACCAGGTCCGCCGCCTCGTTG
>DASRGM010000222.1:0-18925 GCA_035651035.1 Terriglobales bacterium | reverse complement strand
GCTTCGGCGGAAAAGGGCAGCCGCGAAAGCGTACTTTGCGTGCCGCTGGTGGGAGTGGACCGCGCCATCGGCGTGCTTTACATGATCGGCGATCGCAAGAACACCTTCGAGGACGATCATGTGCACTTCCTGAGTTCGGTGGCCGGCATCGCCGCCGTCACTCTGGAAAACGTGCTGGCTACCGAGGCGCTGCGCAGCGAGAACCGCCGCCTGCAGGCGGAGCTCGACCTGGAAGGCACCATCATCGGCGAGAGCAAGGGCATGCGCGCGGTGCAGAACTTCATCGGCCGTGTCGCCCGCAGCGACTCCACCGTGCTGGTCCGGGGCGAAAGCGGGACCGGCAAAGAGCTGGTGGCGCGCGCCATTCATCGCAACAGCCTGCGCGCCGACAAGCCGTTTGTGGCCATCAACTGCGCGGCTATACCCGAAGGCCTGCTGGAGAGCGAACTGTTCGGGCACGAGAAGGGCTCGTTCACCGGCGCAATCTCCATGAAGAAAGGCAAGCTGGAGGTTGCCGAAGGCGGCACCATCTTCCTCGACGAAATCGGGGAGATGGCGCCGATGCTGCAAGCCAAGCTGCTGCGCGCCCTGCAGGAGCACGAATTCGAGCGCGTGGGCGGCACGCGTCCGCTAAAGCTGAATGCGCGCGTAATTGCGGCGACCAACAAGATCCTCGAAGAGGCGATCAAGGCCGGCCAGTTCCGCCAGGACCTCTACTACCGCCTGAACGTGGTTTCCGTGACCGTGCCGCCGCTGCGCGAGCGTCCGGACGACATTGCGCTGCTGGCCATGTACTTCGCGGCGCGCTATTCGGAGAAGTGCAACCGCCCGCTGAAGGGCATCTCGTCAGAGGCGCGATCCATACTGCTGAACTACAGCTGGCCGGGAAATGTTCGCGAGCTGGAGAACGCCATTGAGCGCGCGATCGTGCTGGGAATCGGCGACGAGATCGTGCCCGATGACCTGCCCGAAGCGTTGCTGGAGGTGCAGCCCACGGCAGCCAGCGGCGTGAAGTATCACGACCGCATCAACGATCTGAAGAAGCGCATTATCGTGGAGGCGGTGAAGCAGTCGAAGGGAAGCTACACCGAAGCCGCGAAGCTGCTGGGCGTACATCCTAACTACCTGCACCGCCTCATCCGCAACCTGAATATCAAAGGGGAGTTGAAGAAAGATAACGAGGAGTAAGGCGGCGGGGCATTTTCCCGTGGTGCGCGCCACTTCTTTCGTCGTGGCGCGCAACCGGGAATGCGCGGCTACGTTCCTAGGTAAATCACGTGTACGTACACGCCGAGGCGGGGATTGTATGCCAGGTAATAGCCGGGATCGTCGGGATCCGGATAGAGGACGATATCGTCGCTGTTCCACAGCCAACCATTGACGTAGGCGATATCGGGGGGAGCGACCGCGAAGTAAAATCCGTTGAACCAGAAACGATCCGGGCCGCCGCCTGCCAATCTCCAGACCTGATGGGCGCCCAGGTCGCCGGGAAAGTGTCCGTGCTCCCAGGGATGATCGAGGTGATAACGGACGTCATTGCGGCCGGCATTGTGGCCAACCCACTGATCGTTGTGAGCGTCGACGTGGGGCGCGGCCGGATGTCCGGGATGGTCAATGGCGACCGTGCGCTGCGGCGGCGCCGCTTTAGGCGCCGGATGCGTAGCGGGCGCAGGCCCGTGTGAAGGGATGTGGCCGCCTCCTACTTCGGGGTGGCCCCAGGGCAAGCTCGAAGATTCGTTTGGCGCGCGGGGAGTTGAGCAGAGGCAGCCGACGATAGCAACTGAAGGTCACGAAGTGCAGATCGCGAGTTTGTTGATAACGCTTCATTCCCCAAGGCACAGCTCAGGGTAGTGGGGATGAGTGAGAGTGTCTGTGACGAATGGATCAATCCCGTGGTGACGAAAGGCCCCACCCGAGCAACCGAAGCTCGAATGGGGCACCCTGAACATTTCTGTGTAAACATACACTTGCAATGGGGTTGGGTGGGCCAGCCGCCCTCTAACGCTACTGCTTCATCTTTTCCATGAAGCGACTCGGGCGGGCGAAGATGATGAAGTGACCAGGGCTAGGCTCACGCACCAGAGCACTACAGTCGTTTGACGTCACCAAACCCTTAGACAGGATGTCGCTGACGCTGAAGGTGCTTTGATTAGGGTTTGGATAGCAGAGAACACGACTGTCTGCGAACACCTGGAGCCACTGCGTCTCAGCCGGATAGATCGTCAGCATTCCCACCCCGTCCTTATCGGTCGTCACGCTTGTGTGCTGGGCGTGAGTCTTGACGGCATCGCTGGACAGTCCGGTGAACACGAGAACATGCTGGTCTGACATTGGTTTTCCGGTACGGCCATCCAGCACGTGCACTGTAATGTTCAGTGTCTTTTCCATCCCTGCATTCTGCGCCTTCATCGATGAGCCGAACAAGAGAACTACTGCCAGCGCAGACACGGCTAAACGATTCGCGATTTTCTTCTCTATCCACTTTTGGTCGTATTTGCTTCTCACTAGCATGGTCCCCGATGAGCACCCTTATCTCTCACGTCCACGAACAGGTGGATGACGGCACCGATTGGCGTATGCCTTGGCATGGCTGTAGAGCCGGCCGAAATATCAATGCGAAGTGCTTCACCCCAGAGTCGCTTGGTTGTGCGGCTGTTCGCCGCGTGGACCAGCTTGCGCCGGCGGGCCTTCACGACGCTGCTGCGCTACTACGAAGGCCGACAGCGCCAGCATTGCGATAAGAACTCGAAGCATTTTGCTCATGTCTTCCTCCGAAATACCCACAAAGTCAAACAGCCTATTGATGCGAATGTCGCGCGGTGCAGCACGTGAAGTGTTGTAAAGAGTTGTACATCGCTGAAAGAGAGTGGCTTTACGAAGGTTTTCCGGCCTGCCGCAGAAGAGGCGCTTGGCGGAGCGGCTGCGCGGTTCGTCCCAGGCGGGGTGACAAGCACCTTATTCCCGTAGCATCCTTGAAGTAGCAGCATGAACCGACGGCCCATCCCGCTTGCGCCAACCAGCCTCATGCTGCTGGTCGTGCTCAGCATCTCTGTGGCAGGCCAGCAGCGGGCGGCGTTGTCGCCGCCTCCACAGATAGCGCCGGCCAATCCCGCTCCGCTAGTCTCCGGACCGGTGCTGCCGCTGTATCGCGCGCTGCGCACCGTCGGCCTTGACCCGCAGAAGGTGTACACGATTCGCGAGGCTGACCTGGACCGCGAAGACGTACACATCTCCCTTAACGATGGCACGATCGCATTTACGCAAAGTGTGGACGGCCGCATTACCGGCGCCTACTTTGAAGGCGACGGCGAGGTGCTGGTGCAGCCGCCCGACCGCATGGAGCGGGCTTCGTTAGGTCTTTTCATCAAGGCCGGGGTGCTGGAAGAGAAATTTTCGTCTGCCTATTTGCGCTTCAACGACGATACTGCGAAGGAGCTGACGCCGTTCTTGCGGCCGCCGCAAGACGCCGCCGATTTCGTTTCACGCAATGATGCCCGGGCGCAAACTCTCGCCGAGAGCGACGCCATGCGGCTGTGCATCTCCTTCACCAGCGCTCCCGCGGCCGCCTCCGGCGGGGCTGCTCCGGTCTCGGACCGCTTCCTGCACGCTCGCGTGGCCGGCGAGCACTACGGCGTCTTCGATGTGTTCTTTGACACGCGCAGTCCCGAGCAGGTCGTGGTGGGCAACAGCTCGGCCCACGAAGATGTGACCTATTACGACCTGTGGATGAGCTTTCCGATGCGCTCGCTGCGCAAGACGCCGCTTTCCGACACGCGCTTCGGCGGGCCGAGCGGCCCTATGTGGACGCCGCACGTGCTTTCCATCAGCAAGTATACGGTTGACGCCACGCTCGACACGGCGCGCAACCTTTCCGCCGACGCTACGCTGGACATCGACGTGAACGACGGCGGCACGCGCATCGTTCTCTTCGAACTCTCGCGCTACCTGCAGCTCAAGCGGGTGGAGTACGCGGGCCAGCCGCTGGAATTCATTCAGAACGAGGCGGTGGAAGGAAGCGAGCTGTCGCGCCGCGGCAACGACACTATTGCCGTCGTCTTTCCGGCGCCGCTGCAGCCGGGAGCGCATTTTCCCCTGCGCTTCACCTACGCCGGATCGGTCCTCTCCGATGCCGGCGGCGGTCTGTTGTACGTTGGCGCGCGCGGCACCTGGTATCCCAATCGCGGCATCGCCATGGCCAGCTACGATCTGAAGTTCCGCTGGCCGCAGCCGTGGTCGCTGGTGGCCACCGGCAAGCGCATTTCGCTGGAGCGCGAGGGCAGCGGCTTTGCCGGACACTGGGTGAGCGAACAGCCCATTCCGATCGCGGGCTTCAATCTAGGCGAATACGTCGAGAGCAGCGCCAAGGCGGGCGACACTCAGGTGGATGCCTACGCGGCGCGGGGAAACGAGCTCCAACGCTCGCCCACAACCGCCAGCTACGGCTCGTCCCCGTTGCTTTCGCCGCATGCGCCGGGAACCGTGGAGCCGGTTCCATTTCCGCCGGCGCTGCAGAATCCTGCCGCAACGGGCGAGTCGCTGGCCGAGCGCGCCGCCGACACGCTGTCGCGCGAGTCGCAGATGCTTGGGCCTTATCCTTTCAGCGCGCTCTCGCTGACGGAAAATCCCAGCGCCGAGAGCCAGGGCTGGCCCGGCCTCGTTTTCCTCTCCAGCTATGCATACCTGCTGCCGGAACAGTTGCGCACCATGGGACTGTCGCCGGCGGACGCGGTGATCTACAGCGAAGTGATGATGCCGCATGAGCTGGCGCACCAGTGGTACGGCGACCAGGTGTCCTGGGCCAGCTACCACGAGCAGTGGCTGCTGGAAGGGCTGGCGAATTACATTTCGCTGCTGCAGCTGGAACGCTCGCAGCCCGCCGATGTGCAGCTCACGCTGGAGAACTACCGGCAGATCCTGGCCAGCCGCTCGCACGAAGGCCGGCGCATGGTAGAGGCCGGTCCGGTGACGCTGGGCAGCCGGCTCTCGTCTTCGCATTTTCCCAACGGCTACGAGATCATCACCTACGGACGCGGCACCTGGCTGATCCACATGCTGCGTTGCATGCTGCGCGACGCCTCGCGCACGACGCAGAATCCCGCCGGCGACGATACCGTGTTTCTTGCGCTGCTGCGCAGCCTCGTCCAGCAGTACAAGGGGAAAGAAATCACCAACACGAACTTCGAAGAGTCCGTGGAAGCGGCGCTGCCCAAGCAGTTGTGGTTTGAAAACCGCAAGTCGCTGGACTGGTTCTTCGACGGATGGGTCAATGGCACGGCGTTTCCGCAGCTTGAGCTTTCGGGAGCGAAGGTGACGCGGACTGCCAAAGGCGTGACTGCGACGGGCACCATTCATCAGAATGACGCGCCCTTCGATCTGGTGACCAGCGTTCCCGTGTATGGAGTGGACGGAGAGCACCAGATCTATCTGGGCCGGGTCTTCGCCGAAGGCGCGGACACGCGGTTCACAGTGCCGGCGCCGGCAAATGTGAAGCAGCTCGTGCTCGATCCTTATCACACCGTGCTGACCGAGCCGTAGGGGAGCGGTCCTCTACTCCGGCGCCACGTCCAGGGGCTCACCCTTGCGCTTGGGAAGGAACATCGCCACGCCTGAGACCCACGATGCGAACTCGTCGTCGACCAGCCCGAACTGGTCGAGCAGGCGCGGCAGCATGTAGGCGTCGCCGCCGCGAGTTGCCAGGCCGTGACAGCAGGTTGTGGCCGACTGCACGCCGGCCTCGCGCAACCAGGGGATGAAGTCCGGTCGCACCGCGCCGCTGGGATAGCAGAAGTGCACGCGATCGTTCGCCCCCGTCATCTCCTCGATAAACTTGCGGTTCTCGCGAATCTCGTTCACGAAGCGATCGCGCTCCAGCGGCGTGCGATGCCGGTGCGTGTGGAGCTGAATGTCGATGCCGGCGCGTGCCATGCCGGCGACTTCTTGCGGCGTCATCAGCTGAAACATCCGCGAGCGGCAGAATGCCGCGTAGTCGAAGCCCACCGCCGCGGCGAAGCTAGCCGCGAGCTCGTCCTTCTGTTGGCCCGAAAGCCCGGCCTGCCTGGCGTGATCATCGATGCTCCGCAGCAGTTCGCTGCGGCTGGCTTCGGTGCGGAAGTCGAGTTGTCGCGGCAGCCAATCGAAGGCGACATTCTCGACGGCCTGCGAGCGCAGCTTCCACATCATGAAGGCCAGCGCGAAACGAAAGATCGGGCGATGGAAGCGGCAGTAGTAGGTCGTGAGATAGACGGTTGCAGGAAAGCCATGTTTCCTGAGGACCGGGAAGGCTTGCGCGGGAAAATCGGCCCAGCCGTCATCGAAGGTGATGGCGACGCTGTTCGGTGGAAGCTTGCCCGTCTGCAACAGGCGAAGCGCTTCTCCCAGCGGCAGCACCGTGGCCCCGGATTGCGCCAGGATCTCCATCCGGCGGGCGAAGGTTTCCGTCGGCAGGAACATCTCGGGATGCGAGCCATGCTCCTCGCCCATGGCGATGCCGTGATAGCAGAGAATGAGCAGCCGCTGCCGGCGCCAGTTGCTGCGCGCAATGGTGCGCGAGAGCGCCGAGTCCTGGCCGGGCAGCAAAGCGAGTTTGATGGACCGCAGGGCCGTCATGTTTTCGCAGTTGATTCAGCTTTTCGCCATATCAATCATTCGGCCGAGGTCCTGTTTGGCGAAAAGCGAATAGCGAACGGCGAAGAGCGTCTTTCTTGACACTGTCGTACACTAACTTTATCCTAGTTTCTTGCCCTAGCACGATCCTGCCCGTCTGTACCCGCCAGTGTTTCCCGTCAGGAGCTTGGCTTGCAATCACGGGAATTGACCCGTGCCGCTTCTGTTTGGGCGCCGGCTGGGGGGAATCTGCGCGTGCTGGGCAGGTGGTGTCATGCTGATTCGTGTTCGCGAGCTGGAACTCCATAAGCTGGAGTTTGACGAAAACTATCAGCCTGGCGCGATTGAGTTTGGTCCCGAGTTCCGCCAGGTCGGCGCCTTGCAGAGCGACGGCCGCGCCGAGGTCATCGTCGAGCATCGCGGCCACCAGGGCGACGTCAAAGACATACGGCTGGTAGGCAAGGTCAAGGCGCATCTCGAGTTCAGTTGTGCGCGCTGCCTGGATCCGGTTGGCCACGACGTCGACAAGAGCTTCGACCTGATCTTCCGTCCCTTGGGCGTCGATCGCCGCGCCGACGAAGCGGCAATCAGCGAGGCGGAGACCGAGATCGGCTATTATCAGGGCGAGGGCCTGTTGCTGGAAGATGTCCTGCGCGAGCAGGTGCTGCTGGCCACGCCGGTGCGCGCGCTATGCCGCGAAGATTGCCAGGGACTGTGTCCGCTGTGCGGGCGTAATCGCAATCTCGAACCATGCGATTGCGAGCAGCATGTCAGCGATCCGCGCTGGGACGCGCTGAACGAGATCAAGAAGAAGTTACAAAACTAAATTTTTCGAGATGCACGCCCGAAAGCGTGCCATCCGTGAGGTTCTCATGCCAAATCCCAAACGGCGCCATTCACAGGCGCGCACATCCAAACGCCGCGCTCACGATCATCTGACGGCGCAGTCGCTTTCCGAATGTCCCAACTGCCACGAGCGCAAGTTGCCGCATCGCGCCTGCCCCAAGTGCGGCTACTATAAGGGCCGCGAGGTCATCGAGATCGAAGAGGCCACAAGCTGATTCTGGCGGCATCTGGCATTAGGCGTGGGACAAGCGCTGAATGCCAAGTGCCAGGTACTGGACTCTGTTACTCTTCTCTCGTAATCGTAGTTGTCCTCACAGGCTTTCATGCCGACCATCATCGCTCTTGATGCTATGGGCGCTGATCGCGCGCCCAAACCCGAAGTAGAAGGTGCCATCCTCGCCGCGCGTCACTATGACGTGGAGCTGGTGCTGGTCGGCAAAGAGGAAGTCATCCGCAGCGAGCTTGACCTGCACCGCTTCTCCCGCCGGCTGCCCATCAGCATCGTCAACGCAACCGAAGTCATCGGGATGCACGATAAAGTAGGCCAGTCGGTGCGCGCCAAGCGCGACTCTTCGATGCACGTGGGCCTGCGCATGGTGCGCGACGGCAAGGCCGACGGATTCGTGACCGCAGGCAATACCGGCGCGGCCATGGCCACCGCCAAGATGGTGTTAGGCGCGATCCGTGGCGTCGACAGGCCGGCGCTGGCCGCCGTCTTTCCTACCGCGCAGGGCACGGCAACCATCCTCATCGATGTCGGCGCCAACGTCGATTCCAAGCCGCAAAATCTGCAGCAGTTCGCCATCATGGGCGACGTTTATTTCCGCACGATTTTCGCGGGACGCTTTCCCAGCGCCGAGCACCCGCGCGTCGGCGTGCTCTCGATTGGCGAAGAAGAAAGCAAGGGCAACGAGCTGACCCGCGAGTCGTACAAACTCATTAAAGAGCTGCCGATGAATTTCGTCGGCAACGTCGAGGGCCGCGATCTGTATAACGGCAAAGCGGACGTGCTGGTGTGCGATGGCTTCGTCGGGAACGTTGCGCTGAAAATTTCCGAGGGCATGGTCGAGACCGTGCGCTTTCTGCTGAAGCAGTCGCTGCAGGCGACCATCAGCAGCCAGGTGGGATTTCTGCTCTCGCGCAAGGCCTTCGCCGACTTCAAGAAGCGGCTCGATTACTCCGAGTACGGCGGAGCGCCGCTGCTGGGCATCAAGGGCGTGTGCATCGTCAGCCACGGCTCGTCGAATTCCAACGCGATCAAGAACGCGGTGCGCGTGGCCATGGAGTTCGCCAACAGCAAGCTAAACCGCACCATCGAAGAGCGCATAGCCGAAGCCAGCCGGAACCTCAATCATCACGACAGCCACACCGCAGACACCGGCCCGATCGGCACGGGACTGGTCTGAGCTGCATTCCGTCCGGCATTGTATAGTTCGTTCCAGGTGAACTGACGACTGCGAGTGCGGGGGGCCTGCGATTGTCAATGATCGATAACAAAAGCGGATTCGATAGACATTGGCAGGATTTTCTCCTTTGCTTCGCGATGGCATTAGCTGTCTTTTGTGTCTATTTTCCGGCCCATCACTATCCGTTCGCCGATATTGATGACGATGCGTACGTCTATGAAAATGCTCATATCACCGGGCCGCTGAACCTGGACACTCTTCGTTTCGCCTTCACCCAATTCTATTGCGACAATTTCGTTCCCATTGATTTTCTCTCCCACAACATTGACGTCCAGTTGTTCGGCTTAAACGCAGGTGCGCATCACGACGTTAACATCCTGCTGCACGCGGTCAACGCGATTCTGCTGTTTTGGATTTTGAAGCGCGCCACCGGCTACACCGCCCGGAGTTGGACGGTAGCAGCGCTTTTCGCCCTGCATCCCATCAATGTCGAGAATGTTGCCTGGATTTCCGAGCGCAAGACGATCCTCAGCACGCTCTTTTTCTTGCTGGCATTGGCAGCTTACCGCTGGTATGCGGCCAATCCAGAATTTCGAAGAATGGGAGTGGTTTGGCTTTGTTACTCGGCTGGATTACTTGCCAAGCCCCAGATCATAGCCTTTCCATTTGTACTTCTGCTGTGGGATTACTGGCCGCTGCGCCGCCTCGGTTCCTATCGCGAGGATGCCGGCATCGTGCCGGGAATTGCGCCGCTTCCGCTGCAAAAGCTCCCCGCATTATTGAGTGAAAAGCTATTGCTGTTCGCGACGGCGTTGGCGGATGCAGTACTGACCATGCACGGCGAGAAGGGTGCACGATCGATATTGGATCTACCCCTCTATATCCGGCTCGGAAATGCGGTGCGTTCTTATGCCATCTACATTGAAAAGGCATTTTGGCCTAACCATCTTAACTTGATGAACCTCCACCCCGGATATCTCCTGCCCTGGGGACAAGTTGCTTGCGCCTTAGTGCTCCTCTTGGCCGTTAGCACTCTCGTCATTGTAAAACGGGACTACCGATATCTAGCCGTGGGTTGGGTGTGGTTTCTGGGCACAATGGCGCCGACGATAGGGATTGTGCAGTTCCAGGTTCAAGCGTGGGCTGATAGATACGCCTACATTGCCTACATAGGGTTATTCATCATGTGCTGCTGGGGCATTGCCGAATTCGCGGCAAGGCGCCCAGTTCTGAGACCAATAGTGTCTGTCGCCGGCCTCATGATCCTAGTCGCGTTATCGGTGGCGACCCGGAAACAGGTTGAGGTCTGGCGGGACAGGGTTTCGCTGTGGACACGGGTCCTGGAGTTTTCCCCAATGCACCGAAACTGGATAGCTGAGTCGCGGCTCGGTGACTATTACTTTCTCCAAAATGACGGGCGACAAGCCCTCGTTTACTACTTGCGGGCAGCGGAGGATCGACCCGGGGACTTTCTTATCCTGGCGAAACTTGGCCAGGCCGAACATAAACAGGGGCACCTTGACCGAGCACTTAGCTATTACAGGAAAGCGATAGCCGCCTCCCGAGATCACGATGTAGATCCCAAGTTTCTTGCGCAGGTCCTTGCCAACATCGGTCACATATACGACCGCTTGGGCGATCCCGGCACAGCCTTGCAATATTACCGTTCGGCCCAACAAGTTTCGGCCTCAATCCCAGGTCAGGGACCAAGGAGCAGAATGATCCCCCTGCGTACGAAACGCCTGCCGGACGCTCCTTCTTAGACAATGTTAATCGCTGAATGCTTGTGCGCCGCTACGAGGAATGCTAGAAGAACGCCACGGTCAGAATGCAATTGTTACTCGTGTACGGCATCGGAGCTTTCCTGTCAATCGTGTGCACCCGCGGGATACTGTCCTGCGCCAAAGTGCTACTTTCCGCGATTTTTAAGAGCGTTTGTGAGCGGGAAGGTTACTGACCACAGGACCCATGAAGCAGAAAAATGACGACACAATATTTGCGTAATTTACATATGAATTGCGTTTCAAGATCCCGATGGCAAGATTGACCGGGGGCGCATTCAACAAATCCAAAAACTGCTATGCGCTTTCGGCGCAGGTTGCTGGAGCGCCAGTACGAGGGGGGTTATTATTGTGTTCCGGCCATGATGACCTCACAAGTTCGTCTCATCGCGTTTCTCTTTCCCGGACAAGGTTCGCAGTCGGTCGGTATGGGCAGGGAACTGGCTGCGCTCTACCCGGTGGCGCGCGAGACCTTCGACGAAGCGGACGCCGCCCTCGGCTACAAGCTCTCGCAAGTGTGCTTTGAAGGTCCGGAAGAAAAACTGAAGCTAACGGAGATCACGCAGCCGGCGATCCTGACCGTCTCGATCGCTGCGTGGCGGGTCTTGCAATCCAAGGGCATCACGCCGCGCTGGGTGGCCGGACACAGCCTGGGCGAGTATTCGGCGCATGTGGCGGCGGGTACGCTGTCATTTGCCGACGCGGTGCGCACGGTGCGTAATCGCGGCAAATACATGCAGGAGGCGGTGCCGGTCGGCGTGGGCGCGATGGCGGCGGTGCTGCTGCTGGCGGCCGACAAGCTGCAGCTGGTGTGCCAGGAGGCGGCGCAAGGCGAGGTCTGTTGCGCGGCCAACCTGAATTCGCCTGACCAGACCGTGATCTCGGGCAACAAAGCGGCGGTGGAGCGCGCCGCCGAGCTGGCCAAGAAGAGCGGCGCCAAGCGCGCCATCATGCTGCCGGTCAGCGCGCCCTTCCATTGTGCCTTGATGCAGCCGGCGCAAGACCGCCTGGCCGCCGATCTCGCCGCGCTGACCTTCCACAATCCCGAGTTCCCGGTGATGGGCAATGTGGATGCGGCGCTCATCGCTAGCGCGGACCAGGCGCGCGATGCCCTGGTCCGGCAGGTGACCGGGGCGGTGCAGTGGCACAATTCGATGCTCGCGTTGGCGGCGGCCGGCGCGAAAGAGTTCGTCGAGGTAGGGCCGGGAAAGGTGCTGTGCGGCCTGCTCAAACAGATCGACCGCTCGCTAACGTGCATGAATGTAGAAGATGAGGCATCGCTGCAGAAGACGATCAATCATCTGGGCCCGGCGTCGCCCAAGCCCGATTGACGGTTGTAGCAGGCGCGTCCAGCGGTTCTTCCAACGGCTGCCGTCTTTGATGAATTCAGTAAAGAGCGGATCGACGTGCGCAAATCCGCTAGATGCCAAAGTGCAGCTTACGAAGTCCTTCCTTGTATTGCTCGCGCGCCTCGCGGGCCTGCTTACCGGCATCTTGCACCGCAAAGTCGGCGTGGTCCCAGTTTTCCATGGCCACCTCGGAGTGGTCGTGATTGGCCAGGGCCTCTTCGGCGCGAATGGCGGCGACCCAGCGCTCCACCGCCACTTTGTAGGACTGCTGCAACTGATTCAAATCGTCTGTGCTCATAGCCTCGGGATCGTAGAGCACGGGTTGAGGACGGTCAATGACCCGCCGGCAGGATTCACCGTAAATTAACCGCCGCCACGTTCCCTGCTCGTCACTGTTCGCCGCGGTTGGCCGGATTAATATCGCAAGATGAAGAAATTGCGCGTAGGCGTGTTGTTCGGCGGACGCAGCGGCGAGCATGAGGTCTCGCTGCTGTCGGCGGCGTCGGTGCTGGAGGCTGTCGACAAGTCGAAGTATGACGTGGTCCCCATCGGAATCACGAAAGAGGGGCGATGGGTGACCGCAGCGCATGCCGAACGTCTGCTGAAGGGCAATGCCGCAAGCGCTGAATCGCGGCATTTGCGTGCCGGCGATCCCGATACCACAGCTTCCGCGGCGGTGCTGGCACGCGGCGAAGGCGTGGTGGTGCCGCCGATGCCCGGCGAGGACCACTCGTCACTGGTGCCGTTCGAGACGGACGCGCACCAGATGCGGGCGGCGCTGCATCCCGTCGACGTCGACGTCATTTTCCCCGTGCTGCATGGGACCTTCGGCGAGGACGGCACCATCCAGGGGCTGCTGGAGCTGGCCGACATCGCGTACGTGGGCGCCGGGGTGCTGGGCTCCGCCGCCGGCATGGACAAGGACGTGATGAAGCGGCTCTTCCGCGATGCCGGGCTGCCGATCGTCAAGCACATTACGGTGCTGCGCAACCAGTGGCGCGCCGAGCCGAAAAAGGTTCGCAAGCAAATCGAGCGAGCGCTCAAGTATCCGCTGTTCGTAAAGCCGGCGAACCTGGGCTCGTCGGTGGGAATCAGCAAGGCGCACAACTCGGGCGAGCTGACTGCGGCGATGGACGAGGCGGCGCGCTTCGATCGCAAGCTGGTGATCGAGCAGGGCGTGGGCGGCAACAAGGGTAAAGCGCGCGAGATCGAGTGCTCGGTGCTAGGCAATGACCGGCCTATTGCGTCGGTGCCGGGCGAGGTGGTGCCCATCAAGGAGTTCTACGATTACAACGCGAAGTATCTTGAGGAAGGCTCGGAGCTGATCATCCCGGCGAAGCTGACGAAAGCGAAGCAGAAGCAGGTGCAGCAGCTGGCGGTAGCGGCCTTTCAGGCGGTGGACTGCGCCGGCCTGGCGCGCGTCGACTTCTTGATGGACCCGCGCACGGCCAAGATGTTTGTCAACGAGATCAATACCATGCCGGGCTTCACCTCGATCAGCATGTACCCTAAGTTATGGGCGGCGACCGGCATGCCATACTCCGAGCTCATCGACCGGCTGATTCAGCTTGGCCTGGAGCGGCACAAGGAGAAGAAGGAGAACCGCTACAGCCGCTAGATGTTGATGCCGCGCAGATATTGCAATCCAACTTCAGCCCGCGGTCACGCTGGCTACTTGCACTCGACCTTGTTGTCCTGTGCGGCAACGATTTGCCACTTGCCATCGCGCTTTAGCCAGGTATCGGTCCAGACCTGGCACTGCTTGGCGTCCGGATGCGTTTTGTCTTTGCCGATGGCGTGCTCGCTGCCGTAAACGATTGCCACATCCTCCCCGAAGAAGCGCACCTTAGCATCGTCGAGCGTGCAGCCGTGCGCCGAGCGTGGACCTTTTTCGTCGCGTAGCTCATCGGCCTTGTTGTAGCGCTCGCCGCGAGTGCTCGTGCCCTGGAAATCGTCGGCCAACAACGCAGCCACAACCCCATTGTTCTCGCACACGCCTTCGGCCCACTTGCGCTCCATGTCGATCATGGATTTTGCGGCCTGGTCTTCGGGCGCGGCCCAATGGCTTTGCTGCGCATAACCGGCGGCCATAAAGACTGTGGCGAACATCAGTAGCATCGTTGCGTGGCGCATGGTCCCCCTTCGGGTATTCAAAGACAATAGCAGCTTTAGCTCACGCGCCGGATGTCAGCGGAAAATGCCGACGTGTTTGGTCGTATTCGTCCGCGAAATCTCGCTCCGAATTCACGGCGAGCCGAGCGATTATAATTGCCACGCTATTTCACATCCAGCAGCGACACGGAAAACCGAAGAGCCTTCCCGCACCGCCGGTTTTCCTGAAGTGACTCGGAACTGACACGAGATGGGGACCAGCAATCGCCTGCTTGCAGAGCGGACTGGAAGCGCACAGCGTGACGCGACAGCTCTGCCGCAGCATGCTGCGGCATCCGACCGTGTTCTGGCGAAGCGTTTGTTTCTGCTGCTGTCTGCCGTTGCTGTGGTGTATGCATTCCTGGCGGGCTTTCGCACGGTCGCCGATCCGGATTTCTTCTGGCAATTAGCAACAGGGCGCTGGGTAGCCCAGCATCATCACGTCTTCTCGGTCGACGTCTTCTCATTCACCGCGGCGGGAAATTCCTGGGTCTATCCGGCGGGCTCAGGCCTGCTGTTTTACACGATGTACGGCCTTGGCGGCTACGCATTGTTGTCGTGGATGGGCGCCTTCGCCTGCTGCGGTGCCGTAGCTCTCCTGCTGCGGCGAGGATCACCCGCCACCGCGGCCCTTGCCATCCTTGCGGTCCCTCTGATTGCCGACCGAACTGCGCCGCGCGCCGAGATGTTTACCGTGCTGCTGTTCTCCGCCTATCTTTCGCTGCTGTGGGAGCACTATCAGAGCGGACATGCGCGACTGTGGCTGCTTCCCGTGCTGATGCTGGCTTGGGTCAATCTTCACTTGGGATTTGTGTCGGGGCTGGCCGTGATGGCCGCCTTCGCCGGCATCGATGCATTCGAAATGCTCCGGCCCGGGGCCCTGCGCGAGGCAGCTTGGCAGAGGCTGAGAGGCGGCGCTCCCTGGTACGCAGCCACAGCGTTGGCGACGCTGGCGAATCCGTGGGGCTGGAACATCTACGCTGCGATCCTCCGCCAGGGCAAGGTGATGGCCGAGCACTCGGCATGGATCGCCGAGTGGGGTCACGTGCCGCTGAACTGGGCGGCGATCTCCGGATCGTTGTCATTCTCCAGTTGGCAACCGTTCTACCTGCTGCTGGCAGTTGTTCTGGTCGCAGCCATCATCGCCATTTTGCGAGGCAATGTTGGCCCGGCCATTCTCATGCTGTGCGCCGTCTATCCCGGCATCCGGCACCTGCGACTGGCGGCGCTGACAACGGCTGTGATCGTGGTGCTGGGAGGGTTCTTCGTTAGTGCCGGGATCGAGTGGGTGGCTGCGAGAATTCCAGCCGTGCGCACGCGCCAGGTGTTGGCGATCGCTGCCGCCGCTGTCTTCGTTGTGTTCGGGCTGGCGCGATCGGCCCGGCTTTCCGGCGTCGACGAGACCTCACGCTGGAGCTATGGCGCGGGATTGGGTTGGTGGCTGCCGGAACGCGCCGCCGATTTCATCGTGAGCCAGAAGCTTCCAGCAGAGATCTACAACACCTACATACCGGGCGGCTACCTGGTGTGGAAGCTGGGCCCCAAGTATCGCGATTACTTCGACAGCCGCGCCATCCCATTCGGGCCGCAAGCCTTTCAGCGTGAAGCGGAGCTGCTGCAATCGTCGCCGGATTCGCCGGTGTGGCAGGCGGAAGCCGATCGCTACAACATCAACACCATCATCCTGCCGATCGACCGTTTCGAAACCACTCTGGATAGCATCAGGAGCTTTTGCAGCAGCGCAAGCTGGCGACCGGTTTACCTCGACGAGGTTTCCGCGGTGCTGGTGCGCCGCACGGCCGCAACCGAAGAGTTGCTTCGGCGGCTGCAGATCGACTGCGCGACGGCGCCGCTGCCCGAACAAAATTCCGCCACAGGCGCGGTCAGCGAATTCAACCACTGGGCGAATGCTGCCGGCGTGCTGGCGGCGCTGGGACGCAACTCCGAGGCCCTGGCCGCCGCCGACCGAGCGCAGCAGGCTTATCCCCAGAGCAGCTTCGTCTCCTGGGTCCGCGGCAATGTCTATTACTCGATGGGCCGTCTTCCCGAGGCCGAGCGCGAATTTCTGACGGCGGTTTCCGCTAAACCCGCGATGCCGCTGTATTGGTTCTCGCTGGCCACGGTGTACAAGCACGAAGGAAAGATCCCGGAAACCATTCGCGCCCAGCGGAAGGGCATCGACCTGTCGTCGATGGCGCAGCCGGCGGAGCTTCTGAAGCTGGGGCGTTTGTATCTCGACACGCAGCAACCCAAGGCGGCGCTGGCAACGTTCGACGAAGCCGTCCGAAACGCCTTTCCGGAACTGCTGGCCGTCAGCGGGGCACGCAGCTTCAGCTTCCAGGTGGACGAGGGACGAGCGGCGGCGTGGCGTGCTTTAGGTGACGCGAAGCAGGCGGCATATTTCGATCAGCAGGCAGCGCAGGACCTGGTTCCGCGAAATTAACGAGTGCGGGTCAAACCGGATTTGTGCTTGTGCACCAAGCGAGTACGCGGAGCTTCTGCCCGTTATTTCGGCCGCCGTGTGAAGAATTGTTACGCAGCTAACCCTGCGATAACCCTTTTGCTTCACCCTCGTCTATCTCAACAAGCAGGGAGCGATGCTCAGGGGGCATGCGGGACGTTCCACTCCGCTAGATCGCATGCCCCGGGCACCGCAGAGTGGCCCTCTTATTCTCCTCATTCGCAACGGAACTTACGGTTGCTCCTTCTCGTATCATAGCGAGGAGGAGCACTGTGAGCCACCGATCGCGAATTCTCCTGCTCTGCCTTCTCAGCTTCAGCCTGGCCGCCTTCGCCGACGAATGGAATAAGTCCTACCAGGTGGGCAATAATCCCACGCTGCACGTCGATACCAACGATGCCTCTATCGAGGTGACGCGGGGCGTCAGCAACACGATTGCGGCGCACATTACCGCCGACGGGTACAGCATCGGCAACTCGGGCGTGCGGGTCACCGAACGCCAGGAGGGCGATCGGGTCGATCTGCAGGTACACGTGCCGAATCAGTGGGGCATCCACCTGAACTTCCATCAGAGTGTGCGGGTTGAGGTGCAGGTCCCGCCGCAGGCGTCGCTCGACTTGCATTCCGGTGACGGACATATCGCATTGAATGGCATCTCCGGGCAGGCGCGGCTCGATACCGGCGACGGCCACATCAGCGTGCAGAACTTCAGCGGCAATCTGCAAGGCCATACCGGCGACGGCCACATGTCGATCGACGGCGTGTTCACCAACCTCGACCTGCGCACCGGCGACGGGCACATCGACCTGGGCGTGCGTCCCGGCTCTAAGATGAATGGCGGCTGGCTGATTCACACCAGCGATGGCCGGGTTGAAGCCAAGCTGCCGGAAGACCTCGCCTGCGAGCTCTACGCGCACACCGGCGATGGACACATCCAGCTCGACTTGCCGGTGACGGTCAGCGGCTCCATCGAGCACACTCGCGTGCGCGGCAAGCTGAACGGCGGCGGGCCGCTGCTGGAGATCACCACCGGCGACGGCAGCATTCGGATCGGCAAGTATTAGGGGCGTCGGAATCGGCGCAAAATGGGCGAATGTCTGAGGAGGAGGGTCACTTGTGAAATGGGGATGTTACGGCAGCAATCGGGGCAGTTGCAGCAGGGATCGCCAGAGCGCCTAGCATCTATTGGGTCGCTTGTAACCGGAAAACTCATACAGCATTCGGGCAGCGTTGGCGAAAGCCAAAGTCTGTTGGTCGTGGGATTCCATCCCCGGGCACCAGCGCACAACGATGTGATATTCGTTATCCTGCACCCCTTCCAGAATCCAATAGGCCCCATCCAGGCCACCTGATGCCAACTCCGTGGGCATGTGCCAGTAGTCGGCTTCCGTCACTTCGCGAGAGAACTTCGCGATGTCCTCCGCAGTGACTGACTTTGAATGGTCCTCAAGCTTGCCGTCTTTGAGCTTCTTAATCCTGGCGTTCCCGGCGCCATCAGGCAATACCGTCAGTGTCACGCTTTCTGGTCCGTTAAAAGCTCCCAAGCGAGTGAAGCGATATGTTGTCATGGGGGACGAGGCGGGAGGCCACAACGGCTGCTCCCCCAAAGCATACAAGTCGCGTGAGTACCAGAACGTCTGTAACGGAGCGGAGCGCGTCGTGAACGTCTGCGGCGGGAAGTAGGTGACGAATAACGATGCATTGTTCGTTTCGAGTTCCTTTAGAACCTGCTGCGCCGTAGGCGCCACTGGCGACGATTTGGGTATGTTCGTCAACGCGGTACGCAGCGCCACGAATTGTACTTTCGGCAGGGGAGTGAAGACACCTCCGGCGACGCCGACCGCAACCTGTCGTTGCGACTCTTCCGGCAAGGCGCTGACGGTTTCGAGAAAGGCCACG
Source organism: Terriglobales bacterium (assembly GCA_035651035.1). Classification (GTDB taxonomy): domain Bacteria; phylum Acidobacteriota; class Terriglobia; order Terriglobales; family Acidobacteriaceae; genus Bog-257. The sequence continues at coordinate 429 of DASRGM010000222.1, read as the reverse complement.
GGATCACCTAAGAGAGCTTCGTCGTAGAACTCTGTTAGGTAAGTGAACTTGAGCAGCGTAGGGAGCACTGATTTATCGCCGGAACGGTAAACCTCCACCAAAACCTCGATGTTCTCGTTCAATTTTTTGCAATCGTGGCTGGACCTTTCGTTACGCTTGAGGCAAGCATCTACCTTGCTAAGCGCAGCATCGCGCCGAGTCGCTGGGCCCGATTCCGCGTCGCAGAAGATTACCGCCGCAATAACAAGCGCGAGCAGAATCACGCTGTGTTTCATATTCAGAAGTGCTCACGAATAGATTAATCGCCGAATCGCTGTCGTGAACAGTCGTGATCAGAACCAATGCCGCTGCACCGGATCGTCGACAACAGTGGCTAGCAATTGGAGTATTGCGATCGGAAGTGAGTCAGTTTTCGAATTTGTGGCGGTG
>DASRGM010000221.1:0-20044 GCA_035651035.1 Terriglobales bacterium | reverse complement strand
ATAGGCGCCGTCCAGGTTCCACTGCCCACGCGCCGCGCTGGGATCGTTGCGCGGCTGCGTCTGCGAGTACAGGCCGAACTGCGTCATTAGGCGCGCCTGCACGTTGTCCCAATGGAAGTCGCCGCCCACGCCAAGCTGCGTGAGCTGAAACTCGTTGGAGCGGAAGATCTCGCTCGAGCCGCCAATAGTGTCGTCCTTGGGATGGTTGAACGAATGCGTGTAGTTGACGTCGACACGTATCTCCGGCGTGAAGAACTTGGTATCGAACGGCACTTCCTTGATGCGCGGGTTGCCGGTCAGCCAGGTGAAGTCGGCGAACGAAAACGGATCCGGTTTCTTGTTGGGGTTCGGTTCCTGTTGCAGAGTGTTCTCCGGCAGGCCGGCGCCTCCCGCTTCCGGCTGCGGAGCGCCGTCAGCAACGCTATGCGATGGCCCACCGCTCATCCCATGTTCGTCCGACGACGGGGCTGCATTGCGCAGCCGGAGTTCCTGCTCCAGTTGCTCGATGCGCCTCTGCATGGCGGCCAATTCTTTGGCAACCGCGGCAGGAATCTGCGGGTCCGACGAATCCGGAGCCTCTGCGGAGGTAACCGGCGGAGCATCGGATGGCGCAGGGCCGCCGGCCTGCGCACGCGCCGTCGCGCCGGCGAGAAGAATGGCCAGCAACAGCAGCGCTGCCTTGCCATGATGGCCGGACAGGAACTCCATCATCTGCTCTTCCAAGTGGACAAAAAAGCGCCGGCCGCAAGCCGAATCCACAACCGCCGACTCACCGACCTTGTGGACCGCCGGCGATATTGCAGCGTGATTCCGGCGTACAGGCTTGCGGGCAAAATAGTCATTCAGCAGGAAGATCAGGAAAAAGACCAGACTGACAGCGCAGACCAGCAGAAAGATTGTCGTCACAGTCGCCTCGCGTAGTGGCGTCGCACCCGCTGCCACCTGCTCGATTGGAGCATTACGACTGTAAGTCCCAGCTAAAGAGTTCGTAAGTCTTTTGTAAAGGAGGAAGGTTCGAGGCGGAAGCGGATTGCCACAAAGAAGTGATTGCCGCAAAAGAACGATTTGCCACAACGGTCATCGCGGGAGGGAAAAGTTGAGGCTCGCGATTGCTTGGTGCCGCTCAGGATAGTCTTCTGCGCTGAAAAACTATTTTCACGTGGACGCCAGCGTCGGTTTGGATTTGGCGTTCGGATAGGCTTCGAATTGCCGGTTCGCGCCCGCTGCCCGGTTCGCTCCCACTGTTTTGGTTCGCGCCGCGCCTGGTTGGCGTGCGAGGATACGTGCCGGCCGCCCTTGGGCGGCCGTCCTTAGCCGAAGATCTCTTTCACCTTATTGAGCAGTGTGCGGCTTACCGGCTTGTTCTCCTGCGCGAGCGTGCCGTGCAATTCCTGCAATAGCTCGCGTTGCCGCTTATTCAGTTTGGAGGGGGTTTGAATCTTGACCTCGACGAACAGATCGCCGCGTCCGTGCCCGTTCAGAACCGGCACGCCTTTGTTCTTCAGCTTGAATCGTGAGCCGGTCTGAGTGCCTTCGGGCACTTTCAGCGTGTGCTCGCCTTCCAGCGTGGGCACTTTGATCTCGGCGCCGAGCGCGGCTTGGGAAAACGACACCGGCACCGTGCAAAACAGGTCTTTACCTTCGCGCTCGAAGAACGAGTGCTCGTGCACATGCAGCACGACATACAGGTCGCCCGGCGGGCCGCCGAAAACTCCGGCTTCGCCCTCGTTGGAATAAAGAATGCGCGCGCCTTCCTCGACGCCCGCGGGAACTTTCACGGTCACAGTGCGCTCGCGGGTGACGCGTCCCTGACCGCGGCATTGCTGGCAGGGATCGACGATCAGTTTGCCGGAGCCGCCACAGGTGCTGCAGGCGCGCGTGATGGAGAAGAAGCCTTGCTGGTAGCGCACCTGGCCATGTCCGCCGCAAGTGGTGCAGGTGATGGGAGACTTGCCCGGAGCCGCGCCGCTGCCTTTGCAGTTGTCGCACTCTTCGTGACGGCGCACCTGAATCTGCTTGCTCACGCCGAAGACGGCTTCCTCGAATTCCAGCGTCAAATCTTCGCGCAGGTCGCCACCGCGCTGGGCACGCGAGCGACGCCGCCCTTGGCCCCCGAAGATGTCGCCAAAACCGAAGAGGTCGCCGAAAATATCCTGGAAATCGTTGACGACATTTGCATCGAAGCCGCCGAAGCCCTGGCCGGCGGTGGCGCCTACACCGGCATGACCGAAGCGGTCATAACGCGCGCGCTTCTCCGCGTCGGCCAGTACGGCATACGCCTCGCTGCACTCCTTGAACTTATCTTCTGCGTCCGGGTGGGGATTGCGGTCAGGATGGTACTGCAGCGCCAGCTTGCGGTAGGCGCTCTTGATCTCCTGGTCGTTGGCGGTACGCGAGACGCCCAGGACTTCGTAATAATCGCGTTTCACAGTGGTGGCCAGTGGTGTAGACCTCGAAAATCTGGTGAATGTGGTCAGTGATTAGTGGATAATGAAGAGCAATCCTGCGTCGCCTTACTATTCACTATCCGATTGCTTTACCCCTTGCTATTGCGTGCGACGCGCACCATGGCCGGGCGTAGCAGGCGGTCCTTCAGCTTGTAGCCGCGCTGCAGCTCGTCGATCACGGTGTTGTCGGGCGACTCGGCGGTGTCGACCATCTGCACCGCTTGATGCAGATTGGGATCGAAGGATTCACCCTCGGCCGGCACGGGCTGCACGCCCAGCTTGGCCAGCGCGTCGTGAAACTGACGATCGATCAGCTCGATGCCGGAACGATATTCCTCAAGCGAAGCGGCGCCGGTCTTGAGCGCACGGTCCAGGCTGTCGAGAATGGGCAACAGCGTCTTCAGCGCGTCGGCCAGGGCGTATTCGCGATAGTCTTGCTGCTCGCGGGCGTTACGCTTACGGAAGTTGTCGAACTCGGCCTGAATACGGGCGGCGCGGTCCAGGTATGCGGCGCACTGCTGGCGCGCCTTCTCCAGCTCGGATTCCAGCTCAGCGGCAGGCACGCTTGTGACCTTGCTGCCATCCTCCCGAGCGGTGCCGGGCGAGGTCGCGCTATCGTCCTCTGCCGAAGGCAGTTCATGTTCTACGTCCAGCTCCGTATCGGAGCCTCCATTTGGTTTGCGGTAAGGCATAGTTAAATTCTGTTCACGTAGTGCGGACCTTCAGTCCGCCTTGAGCTACGCTGGCGCTTCGCGATAGGAAAACCGGCACTACCCGTCTGATTGATTCCAAAACTGGTCGAACATGCGAGCGATGTACGACACCGCGCTGATGGTGTGTTCGTAATCCATGCGGGTCGGGCCAATCACGGCCAGCGAGCCCATCACTTCGTCGCCCACTCGCGCGGGCGCACCGATCAGCACGAAATTATTTAGATGCGGCATGGTGTCTTCCAGACCCACGACCACACGCACGGCTTCCTGGCGCGCGTCCAGATACGCCGAGAGAAGGTCGACGACGCGCTGCTTCTCTTCCAACGTGGTCAGCAACTGCCGCAACCGTTCCTTGTCCTGTTCGGTAATAACCAGGTTGGCTGCGCCTTCGACGTAAACCGTCTGTGCCGGGCCTTCGGAGGCCAGCGCTCCCTGCGCGCAAAGCTGTTCCACCGAGGCCATGAGGCGGTCGTAATCGCTACGCTCCTGCTGCAGGCGCTTGGCGATTTCGTTGCGCAGCGTTTCCATATCCCAGCCGCGGAAGTTCTGGTTGATGTAGGCCGCAGCCGCTTCCAAGTCGGAAATTGCCAAGTCATTGGGGAGGCGCAGCACGCGATCGCGCACCAGACCGTTGCGAGTGACCACCACGGCCAGTACCTTCCTCTCGGCCAGCCGCTGAAAATAAACGTGCTCCAAGGCATTGCGCAAAGCGGGAGTGGAGCTGACCGTCACCCCAATTCCGTGCGAGACCAGCGAGAGCACATGCGAAGTCCGCTCCAGAAAGTCCTGCAGGTCCTGCGTACCGTGCAGGCTGCCCTGAATCAGGCTCTCGTCGGCAGGCGATAGGCGAGCTTCCCCCGTTAGCTGATTTACGTAGAAGCGATACGCCTGCGGGGTGGGCACGCGCCCGGCCGAGGTGTGGGGCTGCTCCAGGAATCCGGCGTCGGCCAGGTCCGCCATCACGTTACGGATGGAGGCGGCGCTCAGGCTCTCACGATTCGTGCGTGCCAAAGTGCGCGATCCCACCGGCTCGCCCGTCGAGATGTAGGTCTCGATGATGGCCGTGAGAATCTCGCGTTCGCGCTTTCCGATACCTGAAGGTGAGCCCATAGTCCGTCGCTTTGAGGCGTGTAAGTTGTTGTTAACGTTGTTGTTATTTCGCCTTACGGAAGACAATGCCTCACTTGTATTCTAGGAAGCGGGGAAGCGTGTGTCAATAGCACTCGATAGCGGAGAGTGCCAGCGCATCAGAAGTGACAAATGAGCAAAGACCCCGGGTGATGTCGTGTCCGCGCAAAACGGACCGGAGCTCCGGTTGACCCACCGGGCCGTGCGTCACGGGTTGCCGTGCAGGAAGGCCCGGGTCTCGAAATCGCGAGACCGGGGCACCCGCCAAGAACCGACCACTGACCACTGACCACTGCCTTACTGGACTTGCACCTTCACCTGCAGCTTCCCGCCGGGAGGGACCTGTACGACGGCGCCGCGTTTCAAGTAGGGCTGCAGGACGGCGGGACTGCTCCAGTCGAGGTCCCAGCCATTGGCTAGGGCGATCACCGTATATTGGCCGGGTACAATGTTCGGCAGGGTGAAAGTGCCGTCGCTGTCGCTCTGGTCGCGGCGAAACAGCGGCGCATTGTCGGCTGCATCCTGTGGGACCAGCACGATCATCGCGCCGGAAAAAGCGACATCGTCGTGCAGTGCCGTGCCATCCACCTGGCCCTCACCGGCCGCGGCGATGGCAGCCAACCGCACATTGGCTGAAGGGCCGACCTCGAGTGCCCGGCCCGCCATCTTCCCTCCGGTGGCCACCAACCGTTTCACATAAAAGTCGCGAGCGCTCTCCAGGGCCACTAGATAGCGGCCCGGCCGCACGCTGTCGGCCGGAAATTCAAAGCCGCCGCGGCTGTTGATGCTGCTGCGAAAGCTCTCGCCGGTCTCCGGATTCATCAGCTCGATGGATGCGCCAGTCGGCACGGCCGCGTTCTCGAAGAGAATGCTCCCGCCGACGGCGGCAAAGCCCGGATTGTCGTTGGCGTTAATGTCCGCGTCGCCGGCAAGATCGATCTCGCGATACCAGGCGCGCGACGAGGCTTTCTCGTTGGCTGACGAAGAGGCCGGAACTTCGATCACATAGTGGCCAGGCGCCAATCCGGCAATCTCGACTACTCCGGGCGCGGAGGACTCCGGCGCGTTGAACACCGAGTCAAGATAGCCGTCGAAGATGCGCTGCGAGACACGAGGAAAAGCCATGTGCTCCATCGAGGGCTTCTGCGCTCCCTCACCACTGTGAATGCGCAGGTGCAGCGAGGGTACGGCACGCAGCACCATATTCGCCGTCTCATGGGCGCCTGGCGCCAGCTGCAATGGCAGGGCATCGGCGGAGTCGGTGGCATCGGGATAGAAGGTCAGCGGGTATGTGACGTCGAGCGTGGCATCATCCTGCGTGTTCTGCGCAGCGGCCCCCGGCCCTCCCGTGAATTGCTTGTAGTATTCGGTGTAGCTAGGCGCCCGGACGTTCTGGGCATACCAGGGCCGGGCCGAAACTGCGAGATAATAGACGCCCGGCTCGAGATGTCCGAGGCGATAGTGGCCCTGATCGTCGGTTTGTGTCGACTGTATGGGTCCACCCCTCTGCCCGCCGTCTCTGCTTTTGGCGTAGAACAGCCGCACCATCGCGTACTGCACCGGATCGTTGTTTTCGTCGGTCACCACGCCATCGAGGGAAGCATCGGGCTGCAGGCGAAAAACCAGGTGCTCGCTGTCAAGCCCGGAGCCGACGGCGATCGCTGTTGAGTATTGATCGTGGCGCTCGAAAGCCTGGAAGCCGAAGCCGCGTGCCCGTCCCACCAGCGAGTACTTGCCCTGCGCGAGAGCGGAAAACGCGAAATGTCCGTCAGGGCCGGTCACGACCGACTGCGAGATATCGCGCGATGCGCCCCGGGCGAGGCGCGCGATGGCGACGGAGGCGGAGGCCATCGGCTGACCGGTGGCCGCATTCACCACAACTCCGGCGAGGCGAAATCCCGACGGCTCCGGTAAGGAAGCGCCGCTTGCGGGATGAGCTGCGGACGATGGGGAAGGCGCCGAAGAGCCTTGCTGCGCCGGCAAAACTCCTGCCAGCAGCAGCACGCAGACGATAGCGGCCGGCGCTCGCATCATTCTTCTTTGCCCACCTGGATCAGGTCGAGCGTGACCTGCACTTGCTGATTGGCACTGAGGGTGACGTGCGCAGCCTGCGAAGCGTAGCCCGCGAGCACGTCAGGATTGGTGTACTCCAGATCGGCCGTACGATCGAAGGCGAAGACAAGATAGTCCCCGGGCGCCAGTCCGGTCGCGGTGTACGCCTGAGTGACATAACCCTGCACCGGCGGCATCAGCTTGGACGGCGGCTGTTGCAACAGCACCACCGTTGCCGTTGGATGTTCGGCGGTACCCAGGCCGCGAATATTAATGGCCACGCTGGCGCTGTCGTCCCGCAGCACGATCTCCAGAGGGTAGCTTTGTCCGACGGCGACGGTGATGTCATCAGACAAGACATTGGTTTGCCCGTAGGTGGCCGACTGCACATACCAGGGCGGCTGCGGCATCAGGTTCACGGTGTAGGCCCCGGGATCAACATTCTGCAACCGCATGGGGCTGTGTCCCCCGGCAGCGGTGGACCGGGGATCGAAGGTGGCGTAAATTTCCGGCGCTGAGGGCTGCGCAGGACGCAGCGATACGTTGAGAGGCGGATGCTCCTCGCCCGGGGCTGTGCGGTTGCTGTTGTCCGAGCCTGCGCCAGAGCCTCGCGACTGAGTGCGAACGACGATCGGTATCAAGATCGCCGGCGCAAGGGCCAGGTGCACGTTGTCGAGATTCCCCGAAAGGGTGAGCCTCTGCTCGGCGGATAACGCCTGTCCGGCGGAGTTGTCCGTGGCCTTCAGGATGTAGGAGCCGGCAGGCACGGAATCCAGGCTGAAGGTCCCCTCCTGGGAGTGGAGCTGAATGGGCAGGAAGAGGCCGTCACCGGAACTGCTGTAAACCGACACGCCGACCACGCTGTCCGGTGGCCGGCCGGTGATCGCTCCCGAGACGTGATAGACGGGCACGGGACTGAGCGAGAAGTCGGCCTGATACTGCTGGCCGGCAGTGAGTTGAATGGGCGCGGCCGAGGCCAGCTCAGGCACTCCGGGATAGTACAGCTGCGGAAATCCCGTGCTGGGCTTTTCTCCGGCGGGAAGGATGCGGCCGCTCTCCCGGCCGGGTCCGACCGAGATGAAGTACGTTTCCGGCGTCAAGTTCCCGAAGCGGAAGTGGCCGTCCTCGTCGGTTTCAGTCATGCCGCGCGACTCCCAGATCTTGCGGCCGTCGCGCAGACTTCGGCATGCCAAACGTACCGGGAGATGTTCGATGGGCTGGCCGGCGGCATCGCTGACCCGGCCGAAGACAGCCGACAGAGGCAAGAGTTTGATTGTTTGGGAGGCGGTCTCCGGACCGACGTCGATCGGACGTAGTAGCTCGCCGTTCTGTTCGTTGGTGTAGCCGGGTTTCTGCGCGATCAGCATGATCTGACCGGCCGGAAGATCTTCGAACTGGAAGCGGCCTTCGCTGTCGCTGAAGGCGCTGCGCGAACTCTGGCCAGTGGCGCGCACCAGCGCGCGTGAGATTGCCTCGCCGGTAACGGCGTTCACCACCGTACCGCTAACAACATAGGTCTGGCGCCTGTCGCTGGACAGTTGGGCGAAGCTTAGGCCCGCAAGAGTTAGTGCGGCGAGCAGCAACAGGACCGCGTACCCCATTGTGGGAGGCAAGCGCCGGCATGCGCGGGCAGGCAGCGGGCGACTGCGCCGCCATAGTGCGGTCTTCTGCCGAATCAGCATCCGGATAAGTAGCAGGGACTTCTATGTTACCTCTTCGGCGAAAAAGAAAAGGCGGCGGGGTCGCCGCCTTCCGGCTGCTGTACGGATTTGCTCCAGTTACTGTATGAGGACGTGGGTGGCCTTCTCGCCGGCGAAGGTCATCTCCTGCAGTACCCGCTCGCTCTTGGCGTTGGTCGTATAGCGCTGCTCGGTACGTTCGGCCTTTGCCTTCAGGGGCACGATGTTGCAGTTGGCCTTGGCCTCGGCCTTGCCGCTGACTGCTTTGAAGAACATGACGTGCGTCTGCCCGTTCATCTGATGGATGACGTTGTAGTTGCCTGCCGGCAGCAGCGTGCCTCCCACCAGCGTGGGGGCGGTAAAGGTGATGTTCTGGCGGTCGGCGACGGACATCGGATTATCTTTCGCCAGCAGCGTGCAGGCGAATACGGCGATCACCGCCAGCAGGGCGGCGATCATGCGCTTCTGAGACATAGCTCCTCCATGATGAATTCCCGCAATCGCGGGCCTAATAAACCAGCTTCAGTCTAAGCCGGAGGCGTTCCGCCCGCCGTGAGACAGGTCACAGCTGCATGTGCAGCCGCGGCGGCCGGCGCGGACTACGCGGAAGCGTCATCTTCCCAGGCCCATGGCGACCGTTGAGCAAGCTCATGCCAGGGGGGCGCGTTGCCGATAGGGATGACTGAACCACTTGCAACTGCAAGAGAGCTGCATCTGGCCGTTTGCAGCCCGGTTCAGCAAACAAAGGAAGGTGAAATGAAAAACCTATTACGCAGTCTGCTACGGGAAGAATCCGGTCAGGACCTGATCGAATACGCGCTCGTGGCGGCAGTCCTGGCCTTGGCGGCGGTTGCAGGTATGACCACGCTGGCCAGCAACATCAGCAACGCCTTCAGTGCGGTCGGCAGCAAGCTGAGCAGCGCCGTTGCCTGAGGTGCGATGCCTAACTGGCCCGAGACCCGTCCTGTGGGGCCTCGGGTCACTCCTGAACGCAAGCCGCGGCGGACGCTGCTCACAAGGCCGGCGCCGTTGCGAGGGCCAATTACGAGGCCACCGTGCACACCTTATCCCCTGACGCCGTTTACGGAATCGCTTCACTGACCTGCGCCGCTGCAGGCGCTATTTGCGACGTGCGCACCCGGCGCATCCCCAACGGGATCACTGGGCTTGGACTGCTGCTGGGCTTGTTGCTGCATCTGGCGCTGGGCGGCTGGCGCTCGCTGTTGAGCTCCGCCATCGCGGGCTTCGTAGCCGGCCTGCTGTTCCTGCTCTTCTATCTGGCCGGAGGCATGGGCGCTGGCGACGTCAAGCTGATCGCGGCCGTCGGCTGCCTCGCCGGAGCGCAGGCTCTACCGCAACTGCTGGTCGGGACCGCCATCGCCGGAGGACTGAGCGCCCTTTTGTTGGCGCTGCTGCATCGGCGCATCGGCGAGACGATGACCAATGTGGCTCGCCTTCTCGCCTACCACGGTAAACGCGGTTTGCAGCCGCATCCCGAGCTGAACCTTAACAACGGGCAGGGTTTGCGCCTGCCTTACGGACTGGCAATCGCCGCCGGAGCGGCCTCGTCGGCCTGCAACCTTCTTGTGAGATGAAACCATGAACTCCCGCCGTCTGTTAATCGCTTTGCTGATCGCGCTGTTCCTCTCCGGCTGCGTCACCTTCGTGATCAGCCGCAAGCTCATGAGCCGCACTGCCCAGGCAGTGCAGTTTCACCGCTATGTCGCCGCCTCGCGCGCAATGCAACCGGGCGAGGTCTTGAAGCCGGAAGACCTGACACTGATCGACTGGCCGGCCTCGCATCCCTTGAACGGCGCCTTTACGAAGCCAGGCGATCTTGCAGGCAGGGCAGTGATTTATCCCATCGCCGGCTCGCAGCCGCTGCTGCAGGAACATCTGGCCGCGCCCGGCTCGGTGATTGGGCTCACCACCAAGATCCCCGAAGGCATGCGCGCTACTTCGGTGAAGTCCGACGAAGTGGTAGGCGTCGCCGGATTCCTCTTTCCCGGCTCGCATGTGGACGTGCTCGTCACCTTCCGCACCGATCGCTTTCCCACGCCGGCCACGCAGATCGTGCTGCAGGACGTAGAAGTGCTGACCGTCGGCCAGAAGCTAGAACCCGATCCGCAAGGCAAGCCGGAGACGGTCAACGTGGTGACCCTGCTGCTGACCCCGCAGGACTCGCAGCGGATGGTGCTGGCCAGCTCGCAAGGAGGCATTCAGTTCGTGCTGCGGAACGGCGCCGATCACAGCAAAGTGGAGGCTGCCCCTATGCAGATCGCGCAATTATCGGGCGCCTCGCCCGTAGCGGCCATCCCGGCAGTAACGCGGCGCGCGCATTTGCCGATGAAAGAACCGAACGTGGTTGAAACCATTCTGGGCGACAAGCGTTCGGCCCGGAGCTTTGAGTAAAAGCCATGAGACCCCTTAAGCAATGGACACCTCTCGCAAGTTTTCTCGCCCTGCTGCTGACGGCAGCCACCCTGATGGCGCAGAATGCGCCCGCCAATGCGGTAGCACCTCCGGCCAACCAGCCGGGCGGCGCCGCAATGGCTGCAAGCGCTGGCCCGGTCCAGCCCCCGTCGGCAGCCGCGGCGAACCCCGGAGACGCAGGCGCCTCCCAGCAACATGTTGCGCCCCTCGCCTTGAAAGCGGCGACGGTATTCCCTCCGGCGGGCGGCGCCCCGGCAGCGCAGGATTCCCAAGGGGCAGCCGGCACGACCACGCTGCACCTGGTCGTAGGCCGCTCACTGTTTGTAAGCCTGCCGGAGAAGCTGCGCCGGGTCTATGTGAGCAATCCAGTGGTGCTCGATGCCATGACATCCTCCGCGCAGGAGGTGGTAATAACGGCCAAGTCCGCCGGCGTCAGCAGCCTGGTGCTGTGGACGGCGGCCGGGCAGACGAAGCTGTTCACCGTGCTGGCGGATGTGGACGTTTCCGGGCTGCGTGATTCGCTGGCCCAGGCCCTGCCTGGCGACCAAGTGGAGGTGCAGGCGCAGCAGGGCAGGATCCATCTGAGCGGGATCGTCGACAGCGATGCCGCCGCCGATGAGGCGTCGCGGCTGGCCAACGTGTACTCGAAGGACGTGGTCAACTCGCTGGTCGTCGATGCGAGGCACCTGCCACAGATCCAGCTGCAGGTGCGTATCGCCGAGGTCGACCGCTCCAAGCTTGACGCCTTCGGCATCAACTTTTTCAGCTTGGGTAAGAACAGCGGCGCGTCTACCACCGGGCAGTTCAGCCCCCCCAGCTTCCAGACGCAGAACGGCACCAACAGCGCGGTTGTCAGCGACTTTCTCAATTTGTTTTATTTCAACTTTGACCACGCGATCGGGGTGACGATCAAGGACCTGCAGACCAAGGGCATCCTGGAGATCCTCGCCGAGCCGAACTTGACGACCCTTCATGGCAAGCCGGCGCGCTTTCTGGCCGGCGGCGAATTCCCCTATCCGATCGTTCAGCCGGGTGGCGCCGGCAGCGTGCCCACCGTTACGGTGCAGTTCCGTCCTTACGGCGTGAAGCTGGAGTTCACACCCTTCGTCAACTCCGACGGCAGCATCCGGCTGAAGGTGGCGCCCGAGGTAAGCGCGCTGGACTATACCAATCAGGTGGTGATCGCCGGCTATGCGCTGCCCGCGCTCTCTACCCGCCGTGCCGAGACTGAGGTGGAGTTGAAGGACGGCCAGAGCTTCGGCATCTCCGGCATCCTGGACCACCGCACCACCGACAGCCTGAGCAAGATTCCCGGTATCGGCGACATCCCCGTGCTGGGCCAATTGTTCCGCTCCAAGAACCTGAACCGGTCCACCATGGAACTGGTCGTGATCGTCACTCCTAGGATCGTGGACACCTTGCATGACGCCCAGTTGCCAGCGGCGACAGCTCCGGCCGAGCCGGTTCCCCCGCTGCGGAACCAGGCCTTCGATCACGATTTGCCCAAGAACTGAGGACGACTATGGGAGCGCCCCACACCATCGGACAGCACGAGTTGATCGGGCAGGACGGAAAACCGGCCGAAGCCGAGCTGTGCGTCGCTACGCTGTGGCTCGACGCCACCACCGCCGCGGCGGTCATGCAGGCACTGACCAGCAACAATGCAAGCTTTGCGGGCCAGATGCAGGACTATTCGCGGCGCGACGGCGATCGCCTGATCGTGGAAAAGCTGGCGCGAGCTGAAATCGCGGTTTGTATCATCGATTTTGACCGCGATCGCGAGGCCGCGGTCGAGGCGGCCAATGCCATCCAGCAGGCGCTGCACGGCCGCGGCACCCTGATCGCAGTTTCGGCCAAGAGTGAGCCCGCGCTCATTTTGCAGGCCATGCGCGCCGGCTGCAGCGAATATCTCACCAAGCCGGTTTCCATCGAACAACTGGCGGAGGCGTTGCATCGGCTGCGCACCCAGGCCAGCTCGCGGCGGCCGGCGCGGGTAAAGCCGCCAGGACGCGTCCTGGGACTGCTGGGGGCGCGCGGCGGCGCAGGCACCACCACCCTGGCGGTGCATCTGGCCTGCTTCCTGGCGCGCCAGCACGGCAAGCGCACGCTCATCCTCGACGAGCACCGCCGCCTGGGGCACGTATCGGTTTATCTGGGCGAGGACCACGCCGGCTACAACTTTTACGAGCTGGTGCGCAACATCGCCCGGCTCGACGAAACCCTCTTACAGGGCTTCGTCATTCACCACTCCGAATTTCTCGACATTCTGCCCTCGCCGGATGATTTTGAAGATTCGTCTAACGTCTCGCTGGATGATATTCAGCGCGCGATTCGTTTTCTGGGGGAGAACTACGACTTCGTGGTGATCGAATGCCCGCATGGGATCCATAATCTCAGCCTCACCACCATCGATTGCAGCGACGAGCTGTTCCTGATCGCTACCCCGGACGTCCCCGGGCTGCGCGACTTGTCTCGTTACATTGACCGCCTGCTGCAGAGCAATGTCCCCCCGGCCAAGATCAAAGTGGTCATCAATCGCTATTCGTCGCAGGGCGCGCTCAGCCTGGAGCAGATCGAGAAGGCCATTCGGCAGCCGATTGCTATCACCATTCCTAACTCCTCCGCCGACCTGATCCGTGCCATGAATACCGGCACTCCCGTGCAGCCGGAGCGCAAGTCGGAGTTCGCACTGCAGATGAAGCGATGGGCCGCCAGTGTGGCGCGCGGCGAATCGGCACAGTTGGCGGAGAGCAGGCGCAAGTTCGCTTTTTGGAGTTGATCGGAGGAGAGATCCATGGGACAAGTCGCCGTCGTTGCCGAACAACGCATGCCGCCGCTGGACGTAATTTCCAACCCGCTGCTGGGCCGCGCCCAGCAGGAGGTGAAGTCGGCGGTCCACCGCGAGCTGATCGACAAGGTCGATCTGGAGAAGCTGCTGTACATGCAGGACACCCGCGGTCGGCAGCAGCTGCAGGGGCTCATCCTGCAGCTGGTGGGGGAGTATGGAGTGCCCTTTAGCGCCAGTGAGCGCAGCCGCCTGGCTAGCGAGGTGATGGACGAGGTCTTCGGGCTGGGCCCCCTGGAACCCCTGTTGCAGGATCCCACAGTGTCAGACATCCTGGTCAACACCGCCAGCGCCGTTTACGTTGAGCGCGGGGGCGTGCTGGAGCGGACCAATGTGGTCTTCAAGGATGACCATCACCTGATGCACATCATCGAGAAGATCGTCTCCAAGGTGGGCCGCCGGGTGGATGAATCTTCGCCGATGGTGGATGCCCGGCTGCTCGACGGGTCGCGCGTTAACGCCGTTATTCCACCGCTGGCTATCGATGGGCCCATTCTGTCGATTCGCCGCTTCGGCTCCGACCCGCTTACCGCCAAGAACCTGCTGGACTATGGCGAGATGAAGCCGGTGATGATGGACGTGCTGCAGAAGGCGGTGAAAGCGCGACTGAACGTGGTCGTCTCCGGCGGCACGGGCGCGGGCAAGACCACGCTGCTCAACGTGCTATCGGGCTTCATCTCGCCGCGCGAGCGCATCGTCAGCATCGAGGACTCGGCCGAGTTGCGCCTGAAGCAGGAGCATGTGGTGCGGCTGGAATGCCGGCCGCCTAACGTCGAAGGCAAGGGCGGAGTGCGCCAGCGCGAGCTGCTGATCAACGCCCTGCGCATGCGCCCGGACCGCATCATCGTGGGCGAGGTGCGCGGCGAAGAGGCGCTCGACATGCTGCAGGCGATGAACACCGGCCATGACGGCTCCATTACCACCGTGCACGCCAACAGCCCGCGCGATGCTATCGCCCGCATCGAGACCATGGCCATGATGGCCAACCTCAACCTGCCGCAGAGCGCGCTGCGGCAGCAGATCGCCGCTGCCATACACGTCATCGTGCAGGTCTCGCGCATGAGTGACGGCTCGCGGCGGGTCACTCATATCAGCGAAATCACCGGCACCAGCGATCAGATCATCAGCATGCAGGACATCTTTCTGTTTCAGAAGCAGGGCATTGGGCCGAATGGCAAGGTGCTGGGACGTTTTTACGCCACTGGGATCGTGCCCAAGTTTGCCGAGAAGCTGCAGGCCGCGGGAACGCCGCTGGATCAGCGGCTGCTCGATTTCTCTGAGGAGATATAAGTCCGTGATTGGCATTGTCCAGCCCGGCTTGTGGCGGCGAGGAGAGGGCCCATGTTTGTGATGGTCGCAGTTTTCGTCTCTGTCTTGGCGCTCTGCTTCACCGTCGTCATGGTAGCAACGCGTCCCAGCTCGGCTGAACGCGTTATTGAAGGGCGCATCGCCCGGCTGAGTGGAGCGCAATCTGGCGGCTCCGACGCGCCGGACCAGTTTGTCGCGATCGTGAAGCAGCGGCGGTTGAGCGCCTTTCCCTGGCTCAATGCCCAGTTGCGCAGTCTCCGGCCGGCGCAACAGATTGACTTGCTGATTCAGCAGGCGGAGAGCTCGTGGACGGTGGGCGGAGTGCTGACCGGAAGTCTGCTGCTGGCGGCGGCGGGCTTCGGTCTCGGCTACTATGGACTTCCGCAAACGGTGTACGCGCTGATTCCTGCTCTCGTCTTCGCGTCCTTGCCGTTGCTACTGCTGCGCTGGCAGCGCAGCCGCCGGCTGAGGTTGTTCAATCGCCATCTGCCGGAGACCATCGATCTGATAGCTCGCGCCCTGCGCGCCGGACACTCCGTCGCGGCTGCGCTCGAGATGGTCGGCGAAGAGTCACCCGAGCCGGTCCGCAGCGAGTTCCGCGAAGTCTACCGTCAGCAGAACTTCGGCCTGCCCACGCGCGAGGCGCTGATACAGCTGGGACAACGGATTCCGCTACCCGAACTCAACTTCGTTATCACCGCCATGCTGCTGCAGAAAGAGACGGGCGGCAACCTGGTGGAGGTGCTGGACCGCACGGCGGCAGTGATCCGCGAGCGGCTGCGCATCCAGGGTGAAATACGAATCTACACCGCGCAGGGACGTATGACCGGCTGGATTCTTTCCCTGCTGCCGGTGGCCATGTTCTTCCTGCTCAGCCTGGCGAACCGCTCCTATACCCGCGTGCTGGTCGAAGACCCAACCGGGCACAAGCTGGTCTTGGCCGGGCTCACGCTGATGGTCATCGGTGGCCTGGCCATCCGCAAGATTGTGAACGTGAAGATATGAGCAACGTAGCTGCCGAACTCGTGATCACCTTGCTGGTAACTGTGGTAGGCGCGCTGGGTGCAGCCATCGTCTTCGTGGCGCTGCGCAACTGGAAGCCGGTGAAGCGCCTGATGCAGGTGACGCGCACGCCGTCTGCTGTGCCGGGGGACTCCCCGGAAGCAGCCGATCGCGCAACCCTGTTGCTGCTGGGGATGGTACGGCTGGTGCGCACGCGTCTCGGATTGGCGGAAAACGAAGCCTTGCGGCAGAAGCTGATGTCGGCCGGGATGCGCCACAGCGCCGCGTTGGACATTTATTTCGGGATGCGCGTCCTGGGGCCCGTAGTGGCCGCGCTGGTGGGCACTTTCATCCGCCAGAACACCTTTCTGTGGATCGTAGGTCTGATGGGACTCTCCTACATCGCGCCGGATATGTGGGTGAGCTACAGCCTTCACCGGCGCCGTGAACGGATCCGGTTGGGTCTGCCCGATGCTCTCGACCTGATGGTGGTCTGCGTAGATGCTGGCTTGGGGGTGGACCAGGCGATGCTGCGCGCCGGCCAGGAACTGGCCAAAACGCAAGCCGAAATTTCGGAGGAATTCATCCAGGTGAACTTCGAGCAGCGCGCCGGCAAGCCGCGTCTGGAGGCGTGGCAGAGCATGGCTGACCGCACCGGGGTGGAGACGGTGAAGGGCTTCGTACACATGCTGGCGCAGACGGACCGCTTCGGCACGCCGCTGGTTCGCGCGCTGCGTGTGTTTGCTGACGGTGTTCGACAGAAACGGCGGCAACAGGCCGAGGAGCTGGCGGCGAAGACCACCGTTAAGCTGATTTTTCCGCTGGTGCTGTTCATCTTCCCCAGTGTGTTCATCGTGCTCCTGGGGCCGGCGGTGATTCTGATTTCCCGTAATCTGCAGGGCCTGTTCAAGTAGGCGGATCAACCCGCCGGAAAAGGAGGGAGTAATGGACACAGTTACCGTGATTCGTCTGGTGGCCGCGGTGCTGGCGGTGAGTCTGCTGGGCGTCATCGTCCTGCGACGTAAAAAACATGCATAGACCCGGGAGGGCCGCAGCGGGGCACCAACTCTCACTGCGGCCACCTATAAGCCTCGGCTGAGAAAGCGCTCTGGCGTACGCTGCCAAGAAATATGAAATCGCCGCAAAAGCTTCCACTACGTACTGCCCCCGGTTTTCCATTGACGATGTACCACGATGGGGTATACCTCCGGTAACGCCGACGGAGTTGCCGAAACAGTGATCGGAACAGCGATTTTCCAATCTCCGATTACCTGGACGAAGGAAGTTTTCCACAACCCGGGAATTATTTTTCGGCAGGGACACTAGTTTCCATTGTTTCTTGCACTTGCGCCTTACCATTCACCGCAACCATCCCACCGCCGGTTCTCGCTAATCATTTACAACCGGTTTTGCTCGGCCCATAATAACTATTGAGTTTAATTGCTTCTTAGGGTCCTTATTCGCTACTCGTAATTCAGGCCACAAACCGATGTCTCACAATGTGGGAGGAGTTGTTATGGCGTTGTTGTCCGACACAAAGACGGATTCCGATCAACGCAACCGCATCTGGTTTTTTCCGCACAAATTCTGGCAAGCCACCCAGCACATGCCGAAAGAGGAAGCCGCGAATCTGATGGCCGAGGTGGAGAGCTATGCCGCCGCGGGTAACACCGAGGAACTTCGCAAATATCCATTCGTATTCGTCGGCGATCCCTACAAAAAGAAGAGCAGAGACTCCGCTGCCTAGCGCATTACGAAGCGCGAGCGGCCCGCCGTCGAGTGGGGGCCGCTTTCCGCGGCGCCCGCCAGCCGCACAACTGCACCGGCCGGCGGCAGATGGTTTCCAATAGATAACGGGCGCGGGCGATCCGCTCGGCGTCGCGGCTCATCCGCCGCAGGCCGCGAACCTTCACCACAATTGCCTCGTTAGTCCGGCTGACCGTAAATTCCCGCAGCGTGCCGCGATGGCTCTCGTCGAGGGCGTTGGCCAGCCGCAACACTCCCATCAGTCTCAGAAGCTCAGCGCGCCTCTTGCGCTCGACTCCTACAAAGGCGGAGTTACCCGGTTTGGGCAGCGGTCCGCGATGGAAGCGCACCAAAGCGGCAAGGCAGCGCATGTCTTCCTCGCTCCAGCCGAGCGGCGGCGCCAGTTTCGCAACCATGCGTTCGCCGCGCTTCTGGTGGCCGCCGGACCCTTTGCTGCGGCCAATCTCGTGGAGAATGGCCGCCGCCTCGAGCAGTTGCCGTTCCCGCGGCGCCGGAGCGAATATCCCACAATGTACGAGACCGTCATAAAGCGCGAGCGCAAGTGCCGCCACCAAATCGGAGTGCCGCAGATCGGGATCGAGGAACGAAGCCCAGGTGCGCAGCTTCTGCAACCCGGCGTGCTCGAGCTCGACGCCGCCTGGCAGCCCGGCGCGCCACACCTCCCACAGCGATCCCCGGCCCACCATCTTGCTGCGATACATCTCCAGCCGGCGATGACGCTCTTGGGCGATGCGGCGTAACCAGCCCGCTTTGTATCCGCGATCGTCGGCGGGGTGGCTGTTGATGAGCGTGCGCAGAACGTCGAGGTCATGAACATCACCCAGGGCATCCTGCAGATCGCGCAGGTCGCGCGACCAGCTCTCGTGGCGTTGTGGGAGGAAGTTCTCGACCGTGTAGCGGAAGCGTTTAATGCCTATGCGCAGCTGATGCCAGGCGGCGCTGCTGCGGTTGCGCAGAGCACGGCGATGCAGTTGGCGCGCCTCCATCCAGCGCTCCAGTGCGAGGTGCTGAAAGACCGGGCCTTCGAGGGGAACGGCATTGGTGCGCGGCGCCAGGTGGTCGTTCAGGGAAACCCAGTGCTTGCGATCGAAAGCGGCCACAGCGTCCTTCGCCGCAGCCTTTAGCTGGATCTCTTTTTGACCAAGCGCTGCCGTCAACTCCTGCCCCAGGCCGTCGTCCTGTTCGGAAAGTTTGCTCACCCATTCCAGCATCACTTGCGTGTCGCGCAGATCGCCCAGGCTCGCGAACAGCGGCTTGGCTAGTCGCTTCATCTGTTTCCAGGCCGGATCGGGATCGACGGAGCGAAAGCCGTCGGCCATGGAGCGGCAGCGGCGAATGGCAACCCGGAGGTCGTGGACTGGATCTGCAGCAAAGCTGTCGTTGGCTTTGTCGCATTCTTCCAGCACACGCGCCGCCCAGTGGGCGAGCCCGGCTTTCCTGACTGCAGTGGCAGTAGCGGCAAGTGGCAGCATTGTGGTGTCCGGCGGATGCCGTCTTTAGTTTACTTAGACGGCTAGATTACAGGTAGACACGCTCGCGGAAGCGCAAGGCGCGATAGCGCTGGAATGCTGCCCAGTCGCTCTCGATTCCGAACATAGTCTTCAGACTGCTGCCGCGGAAGTTATAAACCAGCATCTTCGGAAAGGTACGCAAAACGAAGAGAGGGTCGTGGGAGAAGAGCGCGGGAATGTGGCGCACCTTCATCCAGCGCTCGGCGCGCCAGCGAGCGTATTCGATTTCCTGCGGCGCCAGGTGCCGGGTGGCGACGATGGCGGTCGTGCCATCGTATTGCTCCGTGCTCTCAATCTGGATCAGGTTGCGTGCGCGAAAGTCATTGGTCATCGGCGTGCCCGGGTAAGGCGTGGGATGCTGGATATAGGGCCAGTCGACATACTTGCGGGCGAAGTCGAGATTAGCCTGAATGGATTCGCGGGTATCGTCGGGATTGCCTATGATCAGGCCGCCGACCACCAGCATCTTGTTTCTGTGCAGGTGCCCGATGGCGCGCAGGGTGGCGTTGCCGGCCTTGCGCCCGTCTTCGCGAAACTCATTCTTCGCCGACGCTTTCAGGAAATCGAGATCGTCTTCCAGGACATTCTCGATGCCAAGAAACACATAGCGAAATCCGGCCTTGCGCATTAACGGCGCCAGCGTTTCGCCGTGCATCGCGATCGGCGAGGTCATGGCCTGCACGATGTAATCGATGTCGTTCAGGCCGCCGTCAATGATGGCCTGGCACAACGCTTCGAAGCGCTTTATGTTGAGCGTGATGTTGTCGTCGACAAGGAAGACGCAGCGGGCGCCGCGTTCGCGGGCGTCGCGAATATCGTCGAGCACGCGCTCGAAGCTGTAGGTATGAAAGTTGCGGCCGCGCATCTCGATGATGGAGCAGAAGCTGCAGTCGTACGTGCACCCGCGCGACGTCTCGACGACGTCGATGGGCCGTCCCAGCATCGTGTAGCCCGCGAGCACGCGCGCCGATCTGTTCGGCGGGCGCACGTCGCCGGCGTCGAGGTGATTCACCGGCCGCGCGGGGTTTCGGACGAATCCACCGCCGTCCGCATCGCCGCGCCGCCAGGAGAGGCCGGAGATGTCAGCGAGGCCGCGGTCGCGTTCGAGCGCGCGCAGCAGCTCCCGGAACGTGAGGTCGCCTTCGCCGCGCACGATGAA
>DASRGM010000220.1:0-2972 GCA_035651035.1 Terriglobales bacterium | reverse complement strand
TGCGCTGAGGAAGGCTTGGTTATCGGCGGCCGTGAACTCGAAGTAGCGATAGACCTGGCCGGTGTTGCGAAATCGCAGATAGAGTATCTGCTTGCGCCTGCCCCCTCGGCTGAGACAAACAATTAAGACACTGTTCGCCGTCCCCTGAAAGTTCATTGTACGGCGGTCGGTTCCGACCGCAATATTGCGGTCATGGAAGACCACGGTTTCTTTCTCACCTTGCAAGCTATTCGCAGACAAATGGCCGCCATGCCCAACGAGCTCTACTTGGTCCGCCTGATTCATCACCGGACTCGGCAGGCCTTTCCCGGCGAACGGCTCTGGACTGCCGAGCAGTTGGCAAGCGCGGCCACGGTCCGCTTCTTGCGCGGGCGCAACCGCGAAGGCTGCGACGTCTATGTGCAGCCCTACGCCGGCAACCAGAATGCCGGCTACATTCTCGTCGATCTGGATCACGCGCGGCCGACGACCATCGCCACCATGCACGGCCACGGACATGACCCCTGCGTGGTCTTGCAGACCAGCCCCGCCCATCTGCAAGCCTGGATTCGCCTCAGCGCCTCGCCGCTGGAACCGGCGCTGGCAAGCGCCGCCGGCAAACTCTTGGCGGCAGCTTATGGCGGCGATCCGGCCAGCACGGATTGGCGTCACCTGGGCAGGCTCGCCGGTTTCACCAATCAAAAGCCCGCGCGGCGCACCGCGGGCGGCCACGCCCCTTGGGTCAAGGTCGTCCGCGCGCAAGCCGGTGTGGCGCCGCAAGCCCAAGCCCTGCTGCAATCGGCGCGCTCTTTGGCGTCGCCACCTCCAGCGCTCACCTTCCACACCGCCGCAACGTTTCACGATTCTGTCCCCGTCACCATTGCCGCGTCGGTTGCCGCCGAACTCTATCAGGACTGTATGGAGCGATGGCACATCCGCCAACGCTTCCCCCGACCCGATTGGAGCATCGTCGATTGCTGGGTCGCGCGGCATTTGCTGCGGCAGCGTTGGACTCCCGCCCAGGTTCACGAAATTCTCCGGCTCGCCAGTCCGCACTTTCCCCGCCGCCACGGCAACCCCGACGACTATCTGCGCCGCACCGTCGCCCACGCGGCTTTCCCTTTCCCTCCCCGCCCTGTGTGTGCGGATCATACGCGCGCCTCCATCCGGCTTGACACGCCCAGCACCTGTTCGAACTCCACCGGCGGCCGATACCCCAACGCCGAGTGCAGCCGCTTCTGGTTATAGACTTCGTCAATGAATCGCGCGATCGAAGCCCGCGCCTCCTTCAGATCGCGGTATTCCTGCCGATACACCTCTTCGTATTTCAGAGTTTTCATCCACGACTCGCAGCTGGCATTTTCCGAAGGGCTCGATTTGTGACTCATGCTGATTTCGCACCCGCGGCTCTTCAACAGGTCGGTGTAGTCTCCCGACGCATACTGGCTGCCGCGGTCTGAATGATGCACGCAGCCCGCCGTCGGGCGCCGCAACTCCAAGGCCATGCGGAGCGCTGCCAGAGTGAGTTCGTCCTCCACACTCCGGTCCAGCGCCCAGCCAATCACGCGCCGCGAAAAGGCGTCGATGACCACCGCCAGGTATACGAACTCCGCCTCCAGCCGGATGTACGTGATATCGGCCACCCAGAGCTGGTTGATGCCGCTGAGCGTCATCTGCTCCGCCAGATTCGGATAAACCTGGCGGTTGTGATTGGAATCGGTGGTCACCACGAACTTCCGCTTCCGGAGGCACAGCAGATTGTCCTCACGAAGCAATCGGTAAACCCGTTTGGGATTGACCACCCACCCCTCCCGACGCAGAGCGGCAGTGATCCGCGGACGGCCGTAGCTGGGCCATTCCAGCGCGATCCGTTGGATAGCGTCGCGTAGGTCCATGTCACGATCCGGCTGCACGGCGGCGCCTTCGTCATAGCGGTAGAAGCTGGCGCGGCTCACGCCGCCCAACTCCACCATCCGCGCAATCGTCAGCCCCCGGTCCGCCTTCACTTCTTCTTGGACCTTCCGGTAGACCGCGGATTTCCACTCAGTGCCTGCAGCATCCGCTGCTCCTCGATGCGCTGCAAGCACCCCTTCAAAAAATCGATCTCCAGCGCCTGCTGACCGATTTTCCGCTCCAACTCCGCAATCCGGCCTTCCGACCAGCGCTGCTTGCCGTTGCCCGGAAACACATTGCCGGGGCCCTGACGGAACTCTCGCCGCCAGCGATGCAGCACGTTGGGGTTGACCTCCAACGCCCGCGCCGCTTCGCCGATCGATACCCCTTGTTCCAGCCGCCGGACGGCGGCCAGTTTGAACTCTTTGGTGAACTGCCTACGCGACAACCCCATGACTCAATTCTCCATTCAATGGATTTTGAGTCTTAACCGTTTGTCTCAAAACAGGGGGCAAGTCCAGCTTCAAATCGTCATAAGCAGCCGCTGCCAGCATCTTCGATTCCAGCGCCGCCCATTTCATATCGCAGTTCTCTCAGACAGAGCGGGCTGATTCGTTGCTGAGCCCGGCAGTTGCGCGGACTTGATTCGCGGCGGTGGTTGAGGCGGCAGCGTGATGCGGACCTGGTCCATCAGGGCCTGCACATCGGGCTCAGGCTGGGTGTGGCGCGGCAGCACCAGGTTGCGGCCGTCGAGCATGGGGATCCACACATCCACCATTTGAATCGTGGAGAGCTTTTCCAGCACCGATAGCGGCGTCAGACCGGGTGCATGCATCATCAACTGGTTCTTCAGCGTCACCTGTAGACAATAAGCAAGAAATGCGATGAGTACATGCGCGTCGGCGCGGTGTTCGAGTTGATGATAGATGGGCCGGATGCCGAGCTCGCTTTTCAGCGATCGAAACACACTCTCGATCTGCGTCAATTGCACGTAGCGTGTCCACAGCACCGCCGGGTCTTCGCCCGTGAGATTGCTGCGCAGCAGATAGTGTCCGTCGCGCTGCTCGGCAGCCTTGAGCTTCGCCTTGTCGGTGTGAAAC
>DASRGM010000219.1:0-10346 GCA_035651035.1 Terriglobales bacterium | reverse complement strand
CGAAACCAATACCATGGCGCAGCCAACCGGCCTCGCGTTACCTGCAGAGCCCGATCTCGCCTCGTTCGTGCGCGAACTCAAGGTGTTGTTCTGGGGGCCTGAGCGGCTGCTGTAGTGTCGCCGGTCGCGACCGGTTTGGTTGGCGCCATGAAGTTGCGGAGATTACTTACGACAAGGCGATGTTGCGCCAACGACAATTTCGTCAGGAACTCAGCGCGACGATTGGCCACAGCTGGGCCGAGGGTCACTTATCCGGATAGGAGACTATTCGGCCAAGCGACGAGAGGCCCGAACCCAATCCGCCTCTCGCCGCCATTGGCTGCATCTTGTGCATACCACCAGTCAAGGCTTCAACTTCTTATCTGGCCTGCGCTAGTCCCGCAACAACTGCTGCAACTTTATCGAGTATCTGGTTCCAGCCCTCTAGTTGACCGCTCTCTTTCGCGCTCTCCATGGGTTCATTGCCGATGAAGGTGAGTTTCGTCTGGCCGTTTCCGAGATCCTCAAAGATGGTCACGTCGTACGCACCATCGATCGCCTCATGTTCTATTCCTAATTGTGCAGGGTCAACCTTGTTTCCCTTCGAGTCGGAAAAGTACATCAGGGAAACGATCTTCTCGTACGGAACAATCTCATGGTATTCCACCGCGTTCCAGCACTCCTGCCCATCCGGCGCCTTCATGCAGCAGAGAAGTTTTCCCCCCACGCGAAAATCCATCTCGCAAAAAGGCGCAGTAAAGCCCTTCGGCCCCCACCACTGCATCACGTACTTCGGGTCTGTCCACGCCTTCCAAACCAGTTCGCGTGGGGCATCGAAAACTCGTGTAATCATCATTCGCTCTGTCTCGCTAGCCGTGCTTCTTGTCATCTCTGGCCTCCGTTTTTTTCATTTGATTTACGACCACTTCCAGTTTGTCTAAACTCTCTTCCCAGAATCGGCGATAGCTGATCGCCCAGTCGCTGACCGTCTTGATCGCCTCCGGCCTAAGCCTGCACACACTCTCCCGCCCACGCTTCGTCTTGATTACAATCCTCGCCCGCACCAGGTAGGCAATATGTTTTGAAATCATCTGCTGCGAGAGTGCAAACGGCTCCGTCAACTCATGCACAGAGGCCGGCCCATGTGAGAGTCGTTCGATCATCGTCCTGCGGCTGGGATCGGACAAAGCCGCAAATGTTGTACCCAATCTATCCACAACCACATGGTAGTGGATTTCAGGTCCGTGTCAAGTATGAATTTTGCGACCCTGATCGCTGATGCGGGCCTGCCAACCCAGGTCGTGAATGATAAGGGGCTGTTATTGCCAACTACTGGATTTCACAACAACTATGTCGAAGCCGTTTCGTGCCAATCAGTTCGACAGAAGCGGCATTGTTTCGCAGTTGGGGTGCGAGTCAGCTTACCGCAATATGGGCAGAGATTCAGAAAGACGTCGTCGCGGCTGTCGTGGAGAATCTGTTCAGCGGCTCTTGCCGCGAATTTGTCGAATCCATCCTGAGCGAGGGGCGAGTACATTAGGATCGTCCCTGTGCAGCGAAATCACTTGCTCCTCGCATCGTCAACAAACTTTGCGCTCAAACCGGGATCAGTTTGCCCGACTAGCAAACTTGAAATTGAGAGAACATAGGCGAGCAGCAGGCGGTACATGTAGCTCCCAAATGAGCATCATGGGTGATGTACGCTTCGATGATCGGCGTAAACAGGCGACCGCACTAACCGGGCGCGACCATGCTGATTGCTAGTCGCTAGTCGCCAATCGCTAGTTGCTAATTGCCTTCACTTTCCAATCTCTTCCAGATACTTTTCCGCTTCCAGCGCGGCCATGCAGCCGGTGCCCGCCGCCGTCACCGCCTGACGATAATGCCGGTCAGCGACGTCGCCGCTGATGAACACGCCCGGCGCGCGTGAGCAGACGTAGCCCTCGGGAACAAGGTAGCCGTCGCCATCGCGCTCAAGCTGCTCGCCGACAAAGCCGGCATTCGGCGTGTGGCCAATGCCCAGAAACATGGCGCTCACCGGCAGCTCCCACTGCTTGGCCGTCTTCAGATTGCGCAGCCGCAGCCCGGTGACTTCCTTCTTGCCCACGTCGAGCACCTCATCGACCACGGTGTCGGTGAGAAACTCGATCTGCTTATGCTGACGCGCGCGCTGCAGCATGATCTTCGACGCGCGAAATTCGTCGCGCCGGTGAATCAGCGTGACCTTGGTAGCGAAGCGGGTGAGGAACAGCGCCTCCTCCATCGCAGAGTCGCCTCCGCCGATGACCGCAATCTCCTTGCCGGAGAAGAAAAATCCATCGCAGGTCGCGCACGAGGAGACACCGTGCCCGATCAGCGCCTGCTCGCTGGGCAATCCCAGCCAACGCGCCGAAGCGCCGCTGGCAATGATCAGCGTGCGGCTCAACAAGGTATCGCGCCCCAGTTGCACCTCGATCGGCTTCCTGCGCTGCTCCGCCGATTTCTGACTCAGGTCCACGCTGGCCACGTGTCCGGTTATGAACTCCGCGCCGAAGCGCGCTGCCTGCCGGCGCATGTTCTCGATCAGCTCGGGCCCCTGGATGCCGTCGGGAAAGCCGGGAAAATTCTCTACCAGTGTGGTGATGCCCAGCTGGCCGCCGGGCTCGTGGCCGTCGATGACCAGCGGCTTTAGATTGGCGCGAGCGGCATAGATGGCCGCGGTCAGCCCCGAGCAGCCGGAGCCGATGATGATTACATTACGAACGTTGTCGGGCATAGGGACTCGTTAGATTCTCGACTGCCGCGGAAGATGCACTGGGGAGGCCCGCCCGGATTCTAACAAGTCGCGATGCCGCGCGATACGATTAGAATCGGGAGGACATCACCTGAGCAGCAGATAATCGCGCCCATGCCTTTTGCGCTGCCCAACCCGACCGAGCTTCGCGCCAAGGCGCGCCGCGTGCTTCGTCCCAGGACCAAGCTGGGCAAGACCACGCTGTGGTTCGGCTACCTGGCAGGAGCGCTGGAGCTGTTGCGGCTGGCGCTTCGCCCGGCGCCCGGCGGCTTCCTGAGCGGATGGGCGACATTTCTCTCCTACGTTTTCATCGTCTGCCTGCTGCTGCTCGGCGTGCGCTGGATTCGCCGCAAGCTGATGTGGCGGCTGCGCAACCGCCTGATCGTCACCTACATGTTCATTGGTGTCATCCCGGTGCTGCTGCTGCTGGCCATGGCGTTTCTCGCCGGCTTCCTCTTTGCCGGACAGTTTGCCACCTACGTTGCGACCTCCGACCTGCAATCCGAGCTGCAGCGCCTACACTCCACCAACCGCTCACTGGCGGCGCAGTTTCGCACCCTGGCCAAGCAGGGACGTTTGACTCCGGAGCTGGCGGGAGAGATCGCCAGCGCATCGAATGAGAACTTTCATCGTCGGACCGTGACTGTATGGGACGGCGACAAGGCCTTCGTGCTGGCGGGGGGCGGGACCGTGCAGCGCGCGCCGGTCAAGCCATCGCCTGCCCTGGCCGGCGACTTCTCCGGCTTCGTGCTGGATAACGATCGCCTGCAGCTTCGCGCCGTAAAACGAGTGCAGGAAGGCACGCATAATCTGGTCGTCATCTCGAACATGCCGATTGCGGCTGAGCTTCTGCACCACACCACGCAACAATTGGGCGCGGTGAACATCTATCCGCCAGAAGAACGGAACGGCAAGTTCGTCGCGCAGGCCGGTCCTGCGCCGGACAATACCCAGGCTGGGGGCGCGCAGCCCGGAGCCGGGTCGCAGCCGAAAGCGGGCAACCGCAACCAGCTCACGCTTGACCTGGGCAAATCGCAAACCTCCTATGACGTTTCCGGCAACGAAGGGCGCGCGGTGAGCGCCGGCAATCTTCCGCCTCCCGCCAATGCGGTGGACATGCGCGTGCCGTTCGGTACGCGGATGGAAATCGTTGACTGGAGCAGCGGCAAGCCTCTAGTCGGTCTGATTACGGTTGAAACCAGGCCTTCCCGCATCTACGCCACTTTGTTCAACACGCTGGGCGAAAATGCCGGCATCTTCCGCGACCTGCTCATCGGCATCGCCATCTTTTTTGGAGTCATCGAGCTGATCGCGCTGGTCATTGGCATGCGCCTCACGCGCAGCATGACGCGATCGGTGGCGGAGCTCTACCACGCGACCGAGCACGTCAATCGCGGCGAGCTGTCGCACCAGATCCAAATCCGCACCCGCGACCAGATGGCTGCGCTGGAGCAATCGTTCAACTCCATGACCCGCTCGCTGTCGAACCTGATCGCCGAGCAGAAAGAGAAGCAGCGCCTGGAAGGCGAGCTGGCGATTGCGCATGAGGTGCAGGCGCTGCTGTTCCCCGCCGATCTCAGCGGCCTGCCCTCGTTGGAGGTGCATGGCGTCTGCCGCCCGGCACGCACCGTCAGCGGCGACTACTACGATTTCATTCCTCTGAGCGACAGCCGCATGGTGCTGGCCGTCGGCGACATCAGCGGTAAAGGTATCTCGGCCGCGCTGCTGATGGCCACGGTACACGCCTTCGTGCGTGCCTATGCCTTTGAGCCGGAGCGCACGCTAGCGGCAGTGGCTTCAGGCGGGCACGGCTCCGGCGGCGCTCGCATGACCGCGCTGGCCGGCAACGGGGACTCGGGCAATGAGCTTTGTCCCGCGTCGCTGATGGCGACGCTGAATTACCAGCTCTTCCGCAGCACTCCGCCGGAAAAATACGCCACCATGTTTCTCACTTGCTACGACGCGGACTCGCGGGTGCTGACCTACTCCAATGCCGGACATCTGCCGCCGCTGCTTCTGGGCAACGATGGCGAGGTGCGCCGCCTGGAGACCTCGGGCACCGTCGTTGGCCTCTTCGACGCCGTGTCGTACGAGAAGAGTTCGTTGGCGATGAATCCTGGCGACATCTTCGTCGCCTATAGCGATGGCATCACCGAGCCGGAAAATGAGTTTGGCGAGTTTGGCGAGGCGCGGCTGATCGACTTGATTCAACAACACCGCGATCAACCGTTGGCGCGCATCAGCGAAGCGGTCACTACCGCCGTTACCGACTGGATTGCCGGCGGCGAGCAGCCTGATGATGTGACCCTGGTGCTGGCTCGCGCGCGATAAACATGAAGCAGTTTCGTTGAGACTTCGGCTCCATGTTCCGGGCAGTATGCCCGTCAAGAATTACGTGACGCTCTTCTTGGTCGTGTGCTGCTTGGATTCGGCCTGATGCTGTTTTCCGGACTGCCTGGTGTGCTTCTTTTGCAGCTTGGCCGTTTGCTTCTGCTGCTTCTTCAGCTCTTTGTTGTACTGCTTTGACGACTGCTGCACCTGCTTGGGCGTTTCCGGGTGCGTGGTCGAACGAGCGTGGAGCAATGCCGGCGCGGACAATGCCAAGCCGGCGACGATGAGCGCAACCCAACCTTCGCTTCTCTTCACAAGTTCACCTGTGGGGAGGGTCTGCCGGGATTGTACAAGAAGCCGTGGCCACTGGCCAGTAATTCAGTTGCCAGGGGTCAGTGCTCAGGGGTCAGGGGTCAGTGGTCAGTGGTCAGGCTCAGAGGTCAGTGACCAGTTGTCGGCTGTCGGTAATGGCTAGCCTCTTCCTAGTAAACTGGCGACTGACTACTGGTTACTGGCCACTGACCACTGACCACTGCTTCTCATGAAGATCGCACTGTTCGGCGGTACCTTCGATCCTGTACATCGCGGACATTTGACGGTGGCCCGTGCTGCGGTCGCGAAGTTTGGACTGAAGCAGGTTTGGTTCATTCCCGCCGACATTCCTCCCCACAAGCAGAAGACACCGATCACGTCGTTCTACCATCGTTATGCCATGGTGACGCTGGCGGTGGCCGGCGAAAAGCACTTTCTTCCGTCGTTGGTGGAGGCGCCGCAGCCCGACGGCGGCAAGGCCGTGCGCCCCAGCTATTCGGTCGAAACCGTCCGCCGGGTGAAGAAATCGCTGGGCAAAAGCGACCACCTGTACTTCCTCATCGGCATCGATGCCTTCAAGGACATTGCCAAGTGGTACAAGGCGGAAGAGCTGCTGGGAGAGTGCGAGTTCATTGTGGCGGCGCGGCCCGGATTCTCCCTGGCCGATGTGGCCACATCGTTACCCGAGAAGCTGCGGCCATCGGCCGCCGTGAGCCGGCTCTTTCGCAAGCAGGAAATCTCCGGCCCGCTGGTGCTGCCGGGCGTAACGTTGCACATGCTGCCCGAAACCCACGAGAATGTTTCGGCGACACAAATTCGCGCTGCGGCGTCCAAAAGTGGCGCGCTGCAACGGCTGGTCCCCGAAACTGTGGCGGAGTATATCCAGAAGGAGCGGCTGTATCGAAAAGGCAGTGGCCAGGGATTAGTGGATAGTGGTCAGGGGCTCGTAGTCAGGGGTCAGTTGTCAGGGGATAGTGTTTAGGGGCCAGTGCTCAGGGGCCAGTGGATAATCGACGCGGTTCTTGCGGACTGTCGGGTGCTAAGAGTTCTAAGAGCTAAATGCTAACGGCTAAGAGCGAATGGCGAATAGCGAAAGGTGAAAAGCGATTATGAGAGCTTCTGCATGAACAAAAACGACCTGAGGTCGCAGGTGGCCCTGGCGGTGCGCGCCTGCCAGGAGAAAAAAGCGCACGACATCAGCGTGCTGCAACTGGACGAACAGGCCAGCGGCTTCACCGATTATTTTGTCCTGTGCTCGGGAACGAACCCGCGCCAGGTGCAGGCCATCGCCGACGATGTCGACGAGAAGCTGAGCGCTGCCGGCGTCGAGCCAAAGCATCGCGAAGGATATGGGCAAGCCGACTGGGTGCTGATCGACTACGTCGACTTCGTGGTGCACATATTTTCCGAGGCGGCGCGCAAGTTCTACGACCTCGAGCGGCTGTGGAAGACGGCCACGCGGATCGAGCCCGCCGAGCTGGAGAAGCCGGCGCGCCGTCCCGCCGCGAAGAAAGCCGCCAAACGAAGCGCGGCCAAAACGGCTGCGCCCCGCAAGCGCGCCTCCGGCAAGCGTCCGGGCGCGCAGGCGTGAGACTCCACGTTGCCTGGATCGGGCGCACCAAGAGCGCGCCCATTCAGTCGCTCACCGCCGAATATCTGAAGCGCCTTTCGCATTTCGCAGCCTGCGAGGCGCAGGAACTGCTCTCCGAGGCCGCCCTGCTCAAGCAGCTTGAAAAGAGCGGCCGCACGCCGCCGGTGCTGGTGCTGCTCGATTCGCGGGGCCGCCAGCTGACCTCGGAGGAGATCGCTAACTTCCTCGACTATCACCAGTCTCACGCTACGCAGGAACTGCTGTTCGCCGTGGGGCCGGCGGATGGCTGGAGCGACGAAACCC
Organism: Terriglobales bacterium; assembly: GCA_035651035.1. GTDB lineage: Bacteria > Acidobacteriota > Terriglobia > Terriglobales > Acidobacteriaceae > Bog-257. Next base: position 3,057 of record DASRGM010000219.1, on the reverse strand, counting down.
GCAGCGCAGCGAAGACCATCTTGTCGTTCGGCAACATTACCCTGCCGCATGAGCTGGCCCGCGTCGTGCTGCTGGAACAGCTCTATCGTGGATTCACAATTCTGAAAGGTCATCCCTATCACGCGGGGCATTAACTGCCCGTGCAATTGACGGGCTATAGGTGCAATGAACGTACTACAGCGTTGGATTTTTCAAACGTCATTCATCATCGCAATCCTGGCTGCTCCTGCTTTCGGGCAGGCAGCTTCGCAGTCCCCGTTTGCGCCGCTGGAGCAATGGAAAGCGGCCGTTGTCAGCGGCAACTTAATGCTGCTTCGCTCGATGTACAGCGCCAGCCCGCCGGCGCGTATCGCCACCGGAAGAGGGGAGAGCAACACCGATGCCGAGATCGCCTTCTGGACGGGGCTGAAGCCGCGCCGGATGAAGCTCGAGGTCGCCGAATCCACCTCGCCACAGCCGGGCCTGCAGCAGGTGGTCTTCGAGGCGGAGCTCCACTCCGGCACGCCGCCGGCGGAGCATGTGCTCTACGTCACCGAGGGCCAGCTCTGGCAGCAGCAGGGCGGGAGCTGGAAGCTGGTCGCCACCAAGCGTAGCGACGCCACCAGGCTGCAGCAGCCCACCTCGACCAGCAAGGTGATCTATGCCCCCGGACTCGATGCGCATGAAGAGATCCAGCAGGCTCTGGCGCACGCCGCGCGCGAGCACAAGAACGTGCTTATCGTCTTCGGCGCCAACTGGTGTTACGACTGCCACGTGCTCGACCTGGCCTTCCATCGCCCTGAGATGACCACCATCCTTCAGCGCAGCTACGAGGTCGTGCACGTGGACGTCGGCGAGTTCAACCGCAACACCGACCTGATGCAGAAGTATGGCGTGCCCCAGCAGAAGATTCCGTCGCTGGCGGTGCTGGATGGCAAAGGCAAGCTGCTCTACAGCCAGCAGGGCGGCGAGTTCTCCAAGGCGCGCGCGCTGGCGCCGGAGGACATCCTGGCCTTCCTGAAGAAGTGGAGACCGGCGACGTAAGCACGACGGCTACTGCGAGTGGCTGAATCCCCGGCGGCGATACTCGCTGTAGCGGGCGAGCGCATCTTCGATCACCGGCAGAGCGGGTCGCAATGGCAGGATCTCGTCGACCTCAACGCTCTTCTGCTCAAGCTGCTTGTAATCCAGGAAAAAGCGGCGCAGCATGGCGACCCGATGCTCAGGCATCTCGGAAGCTTCGTGGTAGGAGTTGAACTCCGGGTCCTGAGTGGCGACAGCGATGATTTTGTGGTCGCGCTTGCCGGAGTCGATCATGGTCATCAGCCCGATGGCGCGCGCGTGAATGAGCGTGAGCGGCACCACCGCCTCCTGGCAGAGCACCAGCACGTCGAGCGGGTCGTCATCCTCGGCCAGGGTCTGCGGGATGAAGCCGTAGTTCGCCGGGTAGTAAACCGCGGAGTAGAGAACGCGGTCGAGCTTAATCAGGCCGCTCTTCTTGTCGAGCTCGTACTTGACGCTGGATCCGAAGGGAATCTCGATGACGGCGTTGAACTCCAGCGGGACCTTCTCACCGGGAGCGATATCGTGCCAGGCATGTGTCATGCGAGGTGGCCGCGGGCAGAGCGGAGTTCATTTTAGCTGAGGCGGAAGGGATGTCGAGCAAGGTGAGCCAGCGCCGGAGAGATGGCGCAGCAAGGCGCGATTCCGGCCCACTTCGCCGTTTCAATAGCGATGCGGCAGCTTCTGCTCGGTATCCACCGAACTGGACAGCGACCCCACGACGTAGCTCACTACGATAATCCCCAGCAATGCCACGGTCACGGCATCCATGCTGTACCCTCCCGGCTCCGGAAGTTCCTGAAGCCTGACGCGAAAATCGATTGCAGGCCCGGACAATCGCAGCAATGGCACGCTTGCCGGCGGCCGCGTACAGTTCCACCGCTGTTTCGAAAACACGTTCTGTTGTTCAAGTTCGGCGACCGGCTGGCGCGGCGCAGGAACGCCACCCTCAACTGTCCCGCTGAATTTGTTTGTAACACTCCTGGGGACCGCTTACCAGCGGTGACGCATATTGGCAGAGAATTCTTGCTGTTCGTGCCGTCTCACTCTGCCACGAGAACACGGTCGCGACCCTCGCGCTTAGCACGATAGAGCGCCCCGTCGGCCGCACTGATCAGCTCGGCCGCGGTATTGCCGTGCATCGGAAAACCTGCGACGCCAATGGAAAGGGTGATCCGGCGCAGCACCTGCCCGCGATAGTGCAGCTGCAGCGCGGCCGTCTTCTCCCGCAGGTTTTCGGCGCGCCTGCACGCCGATTCGATATCGGTTTCACCCATGATCAGGAGGAACTCTTCGCCTCCATAGCGGCAGGCGATGTCACCCCCGCGCACCTGGTCGCGCAGGATCGAACCCAGCTCCCGCAACAGAAGGTCGCCGGTCTCGTGCCCGTAGCTGTCGTTGAAGCGCTTGAAGTGATCGATGTCGACCATGAGGACGGTCGCGGTGGTCGACTTCCTGGCGGCGCGCAGCAGCTCCCGCTCCAGCACCTCCTCCATATGGCGGCGATTGAACAGGCCAGTCAGAGGATCGCGTACCGACTGGTACTTCAGCGTGTCGCGCAGAATGAGATTGGCAAAGGCAAGCGACATCTGCTCGGCGAAGACGCAGGCCAGCTTGACCTTTCGCTGGCTCAGCGACGGACGGTAGTCCTCGCAGAACAGCCGGTCCGCAATGGTGAGGATGCCCAACGAGCTTCCCTGGGCGACCATGGGAATACACAGCCGGCAGACATCGGCTTTCTCCTCGCTGTGGCTGCACTTCGGGTTTTGATTGTGGCTGCCGGTCAGGTGATATTGCCCCTTGCGTAAGGCCCAGCAGCCTTCCGGAGAAAATGGGCCCTGCTTGTTGGAAGCGATCCCCCAGCTGAGCACCGCATCGAGAAGGTTGCGCGAGGAATTGACCATCAGCACTGACCCTTCCGGAAAGAACTGCTGCAGAACGCGGGAAGCCTGCTGATAGGCCTCCTCCAGTGTCAGACACGACTGCAGCAGCTTGGTCAGCTCGTTGACTGCTTCG
>DASRGM010000218.1:0-34149 GCA_035651035.1 Terriglobales bacterium | reverse complement strand
GCGCATTCCGCATTGGTGTCATCCTGAGCGGAGCGCCCGCGAAGTTTTTCCCGGCTCGAGCTTTTTGCGAGTCGGGGCGAGTGTGCAGCCGAAGCACCGCTAAGATCAAGCCGATGTAGGGGTCCTTCGACTCCGCGATCGAGGCAACTACCCTGCCAAGCGCCCAAAACGCGCTTGTCAGGCTAGTTGCGCGGTCGCTGCGCTCAGGATGACACCCAATCAGGATCACAGCCAATGCGACTCGAGCACGGGCAATTCTTCGACGCTGGATTCGCCGCGCACCTTATCAGTGTCAATACGGCTCAGGCATTAACGAAACTTTCTCTCCAGGATGGCATCTGCCACTAGCGAACTGCGAGGAGTCCTCATGAGCACGCTTGTCCAACCCGCGCCGCAGAAAATTGAAACGCCTTCCCTGCCCCAGGGCGATTCCTGCCTGGTCGTCATCTTCGGCGCCACCGGCGACCTCACTCGCCGGAAGTTGATTCCCGCACTATATGACCTGGCGTGCACCGGCTGCACCAATCGCAACTTTCAGGTGCTGGGCGTCGGGCGCACTAAGCTTGACGATGACGAGCTGCGCCGGCGACTGCACGAGGGCGCCGCGACTTCGAAAGACGCGCGTAACTTCACCGAGGAAGGCTGGCAGGAATTCGCCGAGCGCCTGCACTACCTGGTCGGTGATGCCAACCGGCGGGATTTCTATCCACACCTGAAGGCCAAGATCGAGGAGTTGCAGAAGAACGGCGCGAGCAAGAACGTGCTGTTCTACGTCTCGGTGCCGGCGTCGCTCGCCCCGCCCATTGTTGAAGGCCTGGGAGAGGCTGGTCTGGCGCGCAACAACGAAGGCTGGACGCGGATCATTCTGGAAAAGCCGTTCGGCCGCGACCTGGCCAGCGCGGAGGAGCTGAATGAAATTGTCGCGCATGTCTTCGAGGAAGAGTCGGTCTATCGCATCGATCACTACCTGGGCAAAGAGACGGTGCAGAACATCATGCTGTTCCGCTTCGGCAACTCGATTTTCGAGCCGCTGTGGAACCGCAACTACGTCGAATACGTGGAGATCACGGCGGCGGAGACGTTGGGCGTGGAAGGCCGCGCCGCATTTTACGAAGAGACGGGCACGCTGCGCGACATGGTCGCCAATCATTTGCTGCAGTGCCTGACGCTGACCGCCATGGAGCCGCCCGTCGCCTTCGATGCCGACAATGTGCGCACCCAGAAGGTGCAGGTATTGCGCGCCATCCGGCCAATGTCCAAGGACGAGGTCGCGAAGTACACGGTGCGCGGGCAGTACGGGCCGGGCAAGATCGACGGCAAGCCTGTGCCCGGTTATCGCCAGGAACCCGACGTCGATCCCAACTCGCGCACCGAGACCTATGTCGCCGTGGAGTTCCACGTCGACAACTGGCGCTGGGCGGGCGTGCCGTTTTATGTGCGCGCCGGCAAGCGGCTGTCGCAGCCTTTGACCGAGGTTGCGGTGCACTTCAAGCGCACGCCGCAGGCGCTGTTCTCGCGCAATCCCGGCGATGTCCATCACAATGTGATTGCGCTGCGCCTGCAGCCGAATGAGGGTATCGCGCTGAGCTTCGGCGCCAAGCAGCCCGGCCAGCAGATGCGCGCCATCCGCGTCGATATGGATTTTTCCTACAAAGAAGCCTTCGGGGCACAAACCCCGGCGGCATACGAGACGCTCTTGCTCGACGCGATGCGCGGCGATGCCACGCTGTTTACCCGCCGCGACGAGGTGGAGGCGGAGTGGCGCATCATCACACCCATCGAGGAGGCGTGGGCCGAGATGCCGCCGCCGCAATTCCCCAACTATGCCGCCGGCAGCGACGGCCCCGAGGAGGCGAATGGATTGATCAAGTACGATCGGCAGCGGTGGCGGGCGCTGGCAGGAGACGGGCAGCGGGGATAGCGGCCGAATCAACTCGGGCGCTGGAGGGCCGCTACGCGGCCCATGAGTTTCGAATCTTGCCGATGACCCCGGGCTTGCGCTCGGGGCTAGAATCGCAGTCGCTGCTTCGCAGCTCGATTTGAGACTTGGCGTGTTACGGCTTACTCTCCCCATGATCATCCTCCTGATGGGCGTGACCGGCGCGGGCAAGACCACCGTCGGGCGCGCGCTGGCGGCCGCATTGCACTGGCGCTTCGCCGATGCCGACGATTACCACTCCGCCGCCAACATCGCGAAGATGCGCGCGGGCATCCCGCTCAACGACGAAGACCGCGCGCCCTGGCTGCAATCGCTGCACGATGCCATCGCCGGCTGGATTGGCGCGGGCGAGAGCGTGGTGCTGGCCTGCTCGGCGCTAAAAGCATCGTATCGCGATATTCTGCTGGTCAGCCCGGAGGTAAAGCTGGTATACCTCCGCGCGGACCAGGCATTGATTGACGCGCGCGTCGCCGCCCGCACCGGCAGCTACATGAATCCCGATCTCGTGCCCAGCCAGTTCGCCACGCTGGAGGAACCGAAGAACGCAACCGTGGTCGCGGCAAACGACACCGTGGAGGAGATCGTCGCAAAAGTTTGCCGCGCCCTTGGGATCTAGCGGCAGCATTGCGGTATGCCCGCTCCGCATCTGATGGATGAGTGGGCCACCGCTTCATCGCTGCAGGTAGACTGGAACGAAGTGGCTTCGCTTTTGAGCTGTCCGTGACCTACTGATGGGCATTCGCCGCTTCATCCGCGTCCTGCTCTGGATCGTTCTTGGTGTCGTGCTCGCCGGAGCAATCGCTTTCGTCGTCGTGATCGCCTACCCGGCGCCGCTCGAGCGCTGGCTGCAGGACCGCGTGGTGCTGGCCCTGCGCGAACACTACGGCTCCGAAGTCACGCTGCAGAACCTGCAGCTCACGGTGAGGCCCCTGCTGCACGCCACCGCCGATAACCTTGTGGTGCCCAATCGAGGCGATGCATCGCTGCCGCCGCTCATCACCGTGAGGCATCTGGTGGTGCAGGCGCAGCTGGTAGAGCTGCTCGCCACTCCGGTTCACATCCGCACGCTGCAACTCGATGGGCTGGAGATCAGGGTGGGCCACAAGCGATCGCCGGAGCAGGGCGGCGCAACCCCCGCCGCGCGGAGCGCCAACCCACATGCGCGCAAACCGCGCCACACACATCTGGCAAACTTCGTCGTCGACAAGGTAGAGGCCGACGGGGCCAAGCTGTACATCCTGCGCCAGGACCCTGCACGCGAGCCGCTGCTGTTCGACTTGCGTAAGCTCGAGCTGCGTAGCGCCGGCACTCATCGGCCCATGCGTTTCACTGCCGAGCTGACCAACCCAACGCCGCCGGGCTTGATCGAAAGCAGCGGCCACTTCGGCCCGTGGAACTTCGACGACGCTTCCACCACGGCGCTGGGCGGACATTACACCTTCCAACATGCCGACCTGTCGGTCTTCAACGGCATTTCCGGGATACTTTCCTCCGTCGGCGACTATTCCGGAGAGCTGGACAACATTCTGGTGGACGGCACGACCGACACGCCCGACTTCAAGCTGGACCGCGGCGGCGAAGCGGTGCACCTCACGACCAGCTTCCACGCTATTGTCGACGGCACCAACGGAAACACGTATCTCAAGCCGGTGAAAGCGCACTTCCGCAACTCCGACGTGGTCACCAACGGCGGGGTTGTGGGCCACCCCGGCGAAAAAGGCAAGACCATAACCCTGGATGCCGATATCCAGCAGTCCCGCGTGGAAGACGTGCTGGCGCTGGCCGCGAAATCACAACCCGCAGTGACCGGGGCGCTGCAGGTGAAAACCAAGATTAACCTTCCGCCGGGCAAACAGCCGGTCCTGCAACGCATGCAGCTGAACGGCACCTTCCATGTTTCGCAGGCGCACTTTACCAGCGACACCATCAAGAGAGTAATGCTCGAAATGAGCCGGCGCGGCCAGGGGCGGCCGCAGGACAAGAGCATCACCGATGTTGCCGCGGAGCTGGCGGGCAACTTCCACCTCAAGGACCGCACGCTGAGCTTTGCCAGCCTGCAATTCACGGTACCCGGCGCGGAGGCGCAATTCAAAGGCTCTTACAATTTGCGCGCGCAGGCCCTCAACTTCGCCGGCGACGTGCGGCTGCGGGCATCGCTCTCCGAGATGGTCGGCGGCAACAAGGGCTGGCTGCTATTTCCGCTTGATCCTCTCTTCAGCCGTCATGGCGCAGGAACCTGGCTGCCCATGACCATCGATGGCACACGTGAACATCCGCAGGTACACGTGCAGTGGGGAAAGCTGTTTGGAGGGCAGTGAAGCACTAGCCACTGGCCACTGCCTTTCAATACTGGTCTACCGGATGTCCGGCAGGCGTATTGTTGCTGGTCGGAGCGCTTGCCGGATGGGTGGCCGGAGCGGGCAGGTTCGGGGCGGCAGCGCTGGTGGGCACCCCATGCCGGCCGATCACCGCTTCACCCGGCTTCAACTTGCGGCAGCAACCGGTGACCATGGTGCCTTCCGGCAGATAGACCGACGCCGAATACGGGTTTGTGGTTTTCTGCACCGGATCCTTACAGGCGGTTTTCTCGATGGTAGCCGAGAGCCCGTAATTTCCCTCTGCCGGCGATCCGTTGCCGCGGCGCCACTCCCACGAGTTTTCATCCGCGATCCAAAAGAAATCGCCGTTGAAATAGCGGTCCGGCTCGTTATAGCCGACGTAGCGGCCTGCCCCATTGGTCAGCTGCACGCTCCAGCGCGGGTAGTAGCCGAAGCAGACTATCTCGGGCGGATTGGCTTCTCTGGGGACCCCGGGATGGTCGATGCGGGGCGAGGTGACAGGCGCGGTGGGCGCCTGCGAGTTGGGCGCTGCAGCGGAGCTGGCAGCCTGCCCAAAGGCCGGCATAGCGGCCAGGAATAGTACGAAAAGTGAAACCACGCCGAGGATGGTCCGTCGCATCCGTTCTTCCCTCCGAAAAACGATAGTAGCCAGCGACCGCGGCACGTCTGCACCAATTGTGGTCCTTCCGAGCTAAGGTTGCAATGGCACGGAAGTAATACATTTCACTTTTTGGCAGTTTTTTAGCAGTTTTGTGGGCTCGCCAGTTCCCTGGGCGTTCCAATTCCTAAGCACCAATCCAAGCACGAATGCCGCCTAAGGGTCTTACACCCGCTTTGCCGCCGACGCCAGCATGGCGGCCCGCGCGATTCCCTTGCGGACCACCTGTTCGATGCTTTCGCGCAAGGACAGCGCGGCCAGCGCCTCGGGTGCCGCCCAACGGACATCGCTGACGTCGCTGCCGGCGCGGGCCTCGCCCAGCAGCGGGCGGCACAGGTAATCGATCAGTACATAGTGATACTGGGTGCGGCCCAGCGGATCGGTGATGATGCTGTCAAAGACATCGAGGACCTCTCCCGGCTCGATCTCCAGGCCGGTCTCCTCCAGGACCTCGCGGCGAACGCCATCGCGCAGCTGCTCGCCAAGCTCCAGCAGGCCGCCCGGCACGGACCACTCCCCGCGAAGCGGCTCCGTAGCGCGACGCACCAGCAGCGCTCGGCCGCCGCTGACGATCACGGCGCCGACGCCGATAAGGGGGCGTTCGGGGTACTCGCGGGTCATGAAGGCAGCTACTAGCCAGTAGCAGTTAGCAAATAGCTCAACAAGATTATCGCCTTCTTTGCCCGGAGGGGAACGCCCTGGCTGGGGAGCCCCGATCCTGGTTTTCTGCTTTACGTTGACTGCTATCCATTATACGATTGCCGGGTGATCAAGTCCTTCCGTTCTGCCGAGGCGGAGCAACTCCACGCGCGGCGGCACGTGAAGCGGTTCCGGGCTTTCGAGCGGGTTGCACAGCGGAAGCTCCGGCAACTGGACATTGCGGTCGAGTTGCGCGACTTGCGCTCACCACCCGGCAATCACCTGGAATTACTCAAGGGCGATCGCGAGGGACAATACAGTATCCGCATCAACGATCAGTGGCGGATTTGCTTCGTGTGGCGCGACGGCGATGCCTATGAGGTGGAGATCGTCGATTGTCCCTAGGCGTTTCCTGAAAACCCGGAAAGGCTGCTCGCCGAGCTAAAGCTCGCTCGGAAGCGCGAAATGAAACGGCTGAGACGCTGGCCTGAAGTGAATGGGTGAGAACCCGATTTCCAAGCAGTTGGAGGAACAAAAAAATGCTTTGCGGCCGGAATGCCGCGCCGTAGACGCGGAACAGGTTAGCCCAAGCGCTTCAGCGCTGGGAAAGATGGGAAAAGGACCCAGAATCCCGTAGGGACGATACGGTTCTCACGCAGACGCTGAAGGCCGGCTCTACCCGAACGGCTTATGGAGCGAGTTCTTAGCAAAAATCATTATTGGAATGAGAGAGTTTTATGGCCAACAGGAAATACCGACGAGTCGCTACAAAATCCGATCGGCTTCCCCCCATTCACCCCGGAGAAATCCTGCGCGAGGATTTCATGAAACCTTTGGGTATCAGCATGAACCGGCTCGCCCTCGAGTTGCGCGTACCGGTGACCAGAATCGGGGACATCGTCCACGGGCGGCGCGGCATTACCCCCGACACGGCCTTGCGCCTGGGACGTTACTTCAACACCAGCGCCCGTTTCTGGATGAACGCCCAATCGAGCTACGATCTCGAGGCCGCGCAGGACCGGTTGCAGAGCGTCATCGAGCGGGATGTGCGTCCGCGCGTCGCCTAAGACGGCCAATCGCGTGCGCATCCGGCTGGGCACTTGATCGGCTCGCGATTTGGCTGCTGAACGAAGCCCAAAATGCCAACTTGCCAGGTGCTTACTTCTGCGCGTACTCCACGTTGAAAAAGTCCTCCGGCGTGAAGCTCGCGATCCTCCAACCACTTGGCCCGAGCTTAAGCTTCAGGCGCATCTGTGCGCTGCGGCGGGCGGCGGGCAGGCTGCGCTCGTACGGCAGGGCGTCCATCTGCATCTCGGCGGTGGCCGAACCTTGCTTCTGGTCGGCGGTCGCCTGCAGCAACTGATATCGCAGATCCACCTGATCAAACATTTGGAAGAAGGCCCGTAGCTGCCCTTCCAGATCGGAGTAGCTCTCCAGCTCCTGCTTGTCGAAGACGGAGAGCACCAGCTGGATGTTCTGGGTCTGCATGCCGTTGCGCAATGGCTCAAGTACCTGCTGGACCAGCTGATCGCTCAAGCTGAGGCCGCTGTCGGGCGGCGCGGGCTGCTGGGCACGTGCTGCCCCCAAAAGCGTCACAAGCAATCCAAAGCAGATCAGCGATTTGTGCATCCCAGACATAAAGGAGCGATGCAGCCCGCGTGGCCTCTCATGCATAATACTGGGTTAGGCCGCCGGCGCGCAGCCTGCCAGGCGCGGGCTGGAGAGCTTTCGGGTTGGGCTGCGATACCGCTGACTCCGCCGGGACACGGTACTTAGACTGCCGGGAGCCCGGCATGGCAAAACCACCGTCAGAGGGGCGCGGGTGCGGCGCAACTTTCTGCCCTGGCGAGGGTTAGTGCCGATGTGGGCAGCATCGCGCTAGATCGACTTACGCTGACTGGTGGGCTGCCGCCGGCGGCGATACGGGGCGAATTGGCTGAACCTGTCGTTTTACAGATGCTGAGCGACGCCGAGGTCATGCTGCGGGTGGCCGCCGGCGACGACACCGCCTTCGATTATCTGGTCGAGAAGTTCCGCCGGCCGATGATCAGCTTCATGTATCGCATGACGCACAATCAGGCGGTGGCCGAGGAGTTGGCGCAGGAGGTGTTTCTGCGCGTCTACCGCTCGCGGCAGAGCTATGCGGCGAGCGCCAAGTTCACCACATGGTTGTATCGTATTGCGACCAATCTGGCGGTGAACCACGCGCGCGACACCAAGCACGAGCGGCCGGAGAACACGGTCAACATCGACGAGCCCGATACCGAAACCGGCATGACCGTAGACCTGCCGGACGCCGGCTTGACCGCCGAACAGAGCATCCTGCGCCGCGAACGGCTGACCGCCATCCGGCGCCAGGTTGAGGCCCTGCCGGAACGCCAGCGCATGGCCGTGATCATGCATAAGTATCAGGGCATGGACTACAAACAGATCGCCGCCGTTCTGAAGCTGAGCGAGTCGGCGACAAAATCCCTGCTGTTTCGCGCCTATGAGACGTTGCGCGAAACTTTGAAACAGTTTCTATGAGTAAGGTGCAGTTATGATTTGCGAAAAACTTCGTCCCGAATTGATGGAAGTGGTGCTGAGTGGACCCGAGACGCTGTCGGCGGGAGCGCAGGAGCATCTGCGCAGTTGTGCGGAGTGCGCCGCCGAAGTGGCGTCGTTCCGGGAGACGATGACGCTGCTGGACGAGTGGCAGGCGCCGGAGCCCTCGCCGTATTTTCGTTCGCGGCTGATGGCGCGGGTGCGCGAGGAAGCGGCCGCGCCGGCGCATGGCTGGCTGGCCTGGCTGCGCCGCCCGGTTGCCGCAATCGCCGCCGCGGTGATTCTTGCCGCCGGCATCGGCCTGGTGGAGTTGGATCGCATCCATCAGGACCGCAACACGCTGGCGACCAACGATGGCGTAGTACGGGTGAACGCGCCTGGCACCGCCGTCGGCGACCTGCAATATCTCGATAAGAACGCCGATCTGTTCAGCGAATTCGACGCTCTGGACGGACAGTCCTCGACGGAGTAAGAAGACCGTGCGCCTGGCCACGCACATTTCGTGGATCGCTGTGCTGCTCGCCGGCTCGTTGCCGGCCATGGGATGGCCGCAGCGACACTCGTCGCCGCCGCCGGCGCAGCACCAGAGCTCGCCTCCCCGGCAAAACTCGGCCCCTGTCTATCACCTCAACGGCCCCGGTCCGCATCGTGGCGACTGGCTGCGGCGTAATGGCTCGCTGCCGCCCAGCCAGCAGGAGCGCAAACTGCAAAACGATCCCAACTTCCGCAACCTGCCGCCGCAGCGCCAGCAGGAGCTAATGAACCGGCTGCGCGAGTTCAACAGCCGCCCTCCGGAGCAGAAGCAGCAGATCCTGGACCGGATGGAGACTTTCGAGCACATGACCCCGCAGCAGCAACAACAGGCGCGCAGCCTGTTCGGGCGCTACCACGCATTGCCCGAGGACCAGCGCAACCGCGTCTCGCAGGCCTATCGCCGGCTGCGCGGCATGCCGCCCTCGGCGCGCAATGAGCTGCTGAATTCCGACGAATTCCGCAACAACTACTCCCCCGAACAGCGCGAGCTGCTGCGCGGCATGACCGGCCTGAACATGGGGCCGACGCGGTAGCCGGCCTCTTCTGCCCACCCCAGCCGACGATCTGTTCATCGCAGCCGACGATCGCCTGCAAGAAATCCTGCCTGCTTTTTTAAGAATGGTCTAAAATGGCGACCCATTCTCATTAAGGAGCTCCCCATGGAGCAGCCTTCGCCGCCGCCCGCCGCAGTTGCTCCGCCCCCCAAGAGCAAACTCAAGTCCGGCCTGCTCGTCGTTCTGAAATTGCTTTACTGGCCTGCCGCCTTCTTATTGGCAATGGTAGTTGTAGGTTTCGTGGAAAATTTCGCGGGACATGATCGTCGATATCAGTTAGTAACGGCCGCCGTTGCCGTCATTTCCATCGCCCTGCTCTCGGCAATGACGATTCTGCGGTTCAAGCCACACTCCATGAAGGCGCCGGTAATCACCGCGCATGCATTGCTCTTACTGCTGGGCGTCTTTGGCGCGCGATTGGCCAGTCGGGTATACCCCCATGCCAGTCAGGTCGCGAGCGCCGGGTCATCGCCTTCGAGCTCTCCGTCTACTGCCGCATCAGCAGCGGACGCGCAGGCCGACGCCGACCGGGCGTTCTGGACGTACCGCATGGACACATGCAGGCCCTTGGTCCAGGACGCGCAGGAGGTCCGGCATCAGGAAACCATGCTGCTCATCATCGAGAGCGCGATTATTAAGGACCACAACCTTCACGGCAACGAATCCAGTCAGGCGAAGGCTGCCTCGGCCCGCAAGACCATCTTCGAAGCACGTTCAGTCGCGCTGCGTTTACGCAGCAAATTCAAATCCGAGAAATTCGGCGACGTCCAGCCCGACTGGTTTGCCGACACCCTGCGCAAGTACGCTTCAACCCAGGCCAACTACGCGTTCATCACGGCTGAGCGTGCCCGGATATTGAAGGAATACGCTGAAAGTGGCGACACCAACTTGCTGGTTGGCCTGGAGAAGGTAAACAAAGAGTTAAGCGATAACTCCGACAATGCACTCCAGTTCGAGAAAGGCTTTGCCGCGATTTGTTTCTCGCCTCCCGACAAGCGGCACTAGGGCGGCAATCCGGCCATTCGGGCCACGTGAGTTTTTCAGGAGGACTTATGCGCAGGCTAGCCGTTGCCTTGCTTCTGTCGCTCAGCTTGATGGGATGCCAGCACGCCGACCTGGGGAAACTTACGGCATATGCGAAGGGAAACGACGCGGCTGGGGTGAAGTCGGAGTTGGCCAAAGGGTTCGATCCAGCCACGCTGAATTCGAAAGATGGTAAAGCGGCCACTACGCCGCTTCACATCGCGGCGGAAAACGGCAACGTCGACATTATCAAGCTGCTGCTGGCTGCCGGCATCAATGTAAACCTGAGGCGGGATGATGGTTCGACGCCGCTTTTCCTGGCTACTCTCAAAACAAAAACCGACGCGGCGAGGCTGCTCCTGCAGAACGGCGCAAGTCCGAACCTGGGTACTTACTCCGGATACTTTCCGTTGATCGTGGCGGTTGCGCAACAAAATCGTGTCTTGAGCAGAGATCTGGTGGAACACGGCGCAAACGTAAGCGCCGAATCGGGACCTCTGACCCCGATAGGTTCCGCAGCTTTCGAAGGCGACCTGGAGACAGCGGGGCTTTTGCTCTCGCATGGCGCGGATATTAATCAATCTACTGCCGGCGGAGGCGTAAAACCCGTGGATTTGGCCGTTAAGAAGGACGACAAGAAGATGCTTTTGTTTCTCCTTGCCTCGGGCGGGCAGCCGAGCTCATGGGGGGACGCGGTTCAGTTTGCGCTTAACGCACACGATCCGGTTATGGCAGGCCTGCTTCGTGCCGCGGAACGGAACCAGGCCGTTGCTCACCAAAAGGCGGCGGTCAGCCCGCAAGCGAAATGAGCGAGCGCCGCCATGGCCCCATGATCGCCGTCTGCGCCTGCAGTCAAAATCATTTAACATTTCTCTACGTGTGCTGCGCGGCGCCGCCGGGCCCGGCACACACTCCTTCATGACCGATCTATTCCGCGACAGTTATCGCTACTGGGAGCTGATCTGGGCGCTGGCGCTCAAGGAGCTGAAGATCCGCTACAAGCGCTCGGTGCTGGGCTTCATGTGGGCGCTGCTGAACCCAGCGCTGCTGATGGTGGTGTTGACGCTGGTGTTCTCCACCATCATGCGCTTCAACATCCCGCATTACGCCATTTTTCTGCTCAGCGTGCTGCTTCCCTGGACGTTCTTTTCGCAGTCGCTGTCCTATGCGGTGGAGACCATCGTGAACAACGGAGACCTGATCAAGAAAGTTGCCGTGCCCAAACTGGTGTTTCCGATGGCGGCGCTGGTCTCAAACCTGATCAACCTGCTGCTGTCGCTCATACCTCTGGCCATCCTGGTGCCTCTGCTGCGGCACCCGTTCCACTGGACCTGGATTTATCTTCCCGTCCCGCTGCTCGCGCTGGCCATCTTCACCCTGGGTATGACGTTCTTCTTCGCTGTGGCCAACGTCTTCTATCGCGATGTCTCGCACATCCTCCAGATCGTGCTCTCGGCCTGGTTTTATCTCACGCCGATTATCTATCCGCTCGACATGATTCCCGCGCGCTATCACTGGTTCTTTAAGCTGAACCCAATCATCTACGTCATCAACGGATTCCGGCTGGCGGTGTACTACGGAAAACTGCCGCAGGCGCAGTCGATCCTAGCGTCGTTCGTCTGCGCCTTCATCAGCCTGTTCATCGGCTACTCCATCTTCCGGAAATATCAGGACAGCTTTGTCTTCTATGTCTAACTCGCCGGCGTCCAGCAGCGCGCCCGTCATCAGCCTGGAGAACGTGACCCAGCGTTTTCGCGTCATCCAGGAGCGCCCGGACACGGTGCGCGAGCTGTTCTCGAAGATGTTCCGGCATCAGACAAGCTTTCATGACTTCGAGGCAGTGCGGAATGTTTCGTTCGAGGTGCCGCCGGGACAGATGCTGGGCATCGTCGGACGCAATGGCTCGGGCAAGAGCACGCTGCTGAAGATCATCGCCGGAGTCTACCGGCCGACGGCGGGAACGGTGCGGGTGATGGGCACGCTGGCGCCGCTGATCGAGCTGGGCGCGGGCTTTCACCACGAGCTGACCGGCCGCGAGAACATCCTGCTGAACGGCCTGCTGATGGGATATTCCAAGCGCGAGATGCTGGCGCGGCAGGACCGCATCATCGAGTTCGCCGATATCGGCGATTTTATCGATGCCCCCATCAAGCAGTACTCCTCGGGAATGTATATGAGGCTGGCGTTTGCGGTGGCCACCGAGGTGGATCCGCAAATACTTCTGGTCGACGAGATCCTGGCGGTGGGCGATGCCGGCTTCCAGGAAAAGTGCTTCGAGCGCATCCGCAGATTTCGCGCCTCAGGCAAGACCATCCTCTTCGTCACCCACGCCATGACCGACGTTCAGGAGCACTGCGACCGTGTGCTGCTGCTGGAGCAGGGCTCGGTGGTGATCGACGGCCGGCCGGAAGAAGCGATCGCGATGTACAACAACCTGGTAGGCGCGGAGCTGGTCGCCGCAGAGTAACGCCAGCGCTCCTTCACAATTCATTCGGGGTTTGAGCGTTGGGCAGAGAGGCGCACAGGGCGACGCCTTGATCGCGTGAAATACGTCTTCAGGCGTCGAAGGAACTAGCCGCGAACCCACGGTAGCCCAAATGGAGGTGAACCTGGGCATCCCCACCCGGCGAACCTGAGGCACCCGAGTTTATGATTGGGTCGGATGTCTTCTCTTCTCCACCGCACATTGCCCGGCCAGAACCTGCTGTTCGACGCCGATGACACGCTGTGGGAGAACAACATCTACTTCGAGCGCGTCATTGCCAATTTCATTTCGTTCCTGAACCATCGCGAGTACTCGCCCGACCAGGTGCGCCAGGTGCTATGGGAGGTGGAGCGCGAGAACATACGCCGGCACGGCTACGGAATGCACAGCTTCGCGCTGGCGCTGGTGAATTGCTTCGAGCAGCTGTCGCTGGAAGCGCTCACGCCGGCGCTGCACGACACCATCCGCGGCTTCGCCTATGCCATCGCTGAACATCCCATGGAGATTCTGCCCGAGGTCGCCGAAACGCTTGCCGAGCTGTCCCAGCGCCATCATCTTTTCCTCTTGACCAAGGGCGATATCACCGAGCAAATGGGCAAGCTGGAGCGCTCCGGGCTGAAGCGGCACTTCGTCGCCGCCGAGGTGGTCGCGGAAAAAGACGCTGCCACCTATCGCTCGGTGATTCAAAAATACGCTCTGGTGCGCGAGCAAAGCTGGATGATCGGCAACAGCCCCAAGTCCGACATCAATCCCGCGCTGGAGGCGGGACTGCACGCGGTCTTTGTGCCTCACCACAACACATGGGAGCTGGAGCGCGGCGAAGTGATGCCGGAGGCGGGGAATGGGCGGTTGCTGCACGTCACCAGCTTTGGCGGGTTGCGGGAGTGGTTTTAGAAAGTCGCTATTCGCCATTCGCCATTTGCCAGAGAACCGTCAAGCACGATCTGGCGAGGAGCGAGTGGCGAATAGCGGCCTTTCTGACAACTGTCTTCCCGAAACTCACATCCAACGTGTTTGGCCCAATCAGCAACTCACATGTCTCGTCTCAGCACAGCACTGCGCACGTTTGCGATCGCCGCCACTGCTATCACCATGCTCTTCGCCGCCGGATGTCATCGCACCGACGTGCGATCGGCTCTGCCGGCCAACAGTTTCATGGCCGGTTCCAGCGAGCCTACGATGCTGGCTACTTATCTGCCATGGTTCGGGCAGCCCGGACACATCAATGTCGGCTATTCGTCGCAGGACCGTGTGGTGATCGAGAAGCAGATCGATCAGGCCAAGCAGCTCGGCATCACCGCGTTTGTCGTCAACTGGTACGGCTCGCGGCACAGCTTCGAGGACAAGGCGTACGCGCTGATGCAGGAGGTGGCGGCGGAGAAAAATTTCAAAGTCGCCATCATGTACGACCAGGACGACAGCGACCCATCGGGCGAAACCGACGACATCATCAACGACTTGCAGTACGCTTACGAGCACTACATCGGCCCGCATGCCGTGGTGCCGCAAGAGGCCTACCTGACCTACAACGACCGGCCGATGGTCCTGATCTTTCCCAAGGGCGGGCGGGTGGACTGGAACCGCGTGCGTCAGGCGGTGAACGGCTGGCAGAATCCGCCGGCGCTCATCTATAAAGACATACACCCTGCCCTGGCCAATGACTTCGATGGCTTCTATGCCTGGGTCAATCCGGGCAAAGCCGGCTGGCAACATGACGGCAGCAATTGGGGCCAGGAGTATCTCGACAACTTCTACAAGACCATGGTGACGCAGTATCCCAATAAGATCGCCGTGGGCGCAGCCTGGCCGGGCTTCAACGACTCGAAGGCGAGCTGGACGCAGAACCGCAAAATGGATGCGCGCTGCGGGCGCACCTTCGTCGACTCCATGCGCATGTTCCGCCGCTACTACGACCAGAACCATCCGCTGCACTTCCTCATGATTGAGACCTGGAACGACTACGAAGAAGGTACCGACATCGAGAAGGGCGTGGACAACTGCAAGTAGCAGGGGCCAGGGGTCAGTAGTCAGTGGTCAGTGGTCACTGGCCACTGACCACTGACTTCCAACCCCTTAACCCTGCGCAGAATTTCGACATTGCAAACTTCCGCCGGAACGATACAATTCCGTCTAACTAAACAACCAGGTAAGACCATGGAAATTCCGGTGGAGGCCAACTTCCGGGGCATTCTGGATGCGGCTCCGGATGCGATGCTGGTGGTCGACCAGCAAGGCCGAATTGTGCTCGCCAACACCCAAAGCGAGCTGCTGTTCGGCTACCCGCCCTCGGAGCTGGTGGGCCAGAAGATCGAGGTGCTGGTGCCGCCGCGTTTTCGCGCCAAGCATCCCGGCCATCGTTCGGGATATTTCGCGGGCGATCCTCATGTGCGCCCCATGGGCGCGGGACTCGATTTATATGGCTTGCGCAAGGACGGCTCGGAGTTTCCCGTCGAGATCAGCCTGAGCCCTCTGGAGACGCCGCAGGGGCGCATGGTGATCAGCGCGGTGCGTGACGTAACCGCACGCAAGGGAGCCGAGGACCGGTTTCGCGCTCTGCTGGAATCGGCGCCCGACGCCATGGTGATCGTCGACCAGCGCGGCAAAATCGTGCTGGTGAATTCCCGCACCGAAGAAATGTTCGGGTACACGCGGCAGGAATTGCTGGGCTACTCTGTCGAGGTGTTGATTCCGGAGCGCTTTCACGAGCGCCATCTGCAGCACCGGACCGGCTACGTGGGTGAGCCGCGCAAGCGCCCCATGGGCGAGGACCTGGAGCTGTTCGGCTTACGCAAGGATGGCAGCGAGTTTCCGGTGGAAGTGAGTTTAAGTCCCATTCGCACACCGGAGGGCGTGCTGGTGGCGAGTGCGGTGCGGGATATCAGCGTGCGCAAGAAAGCCGAAGACAAATTTCGTTCGTTGCTCGAGTCAGCTCCCGATGCCATGGTCATCGTCGACGAGCGCGGCTGCATCACCCTGGTGAACGCGCAGACTGAAAAGCTCTTCGGCTACGCGCGCTCCGAATTGATCGGCAAGAAGGTCGAGGTGCTGATCCCGGAGCGCTACCGCAGCTTGCATCCCGGACATCGCAAAGGCTTCTTCGCCAACTCTCATGTTAGGCCCATGGGCTTAGGGCTGGAGCTGTTCGGGCTGCGCAAGGACGGCAGCGAATTCCCTGTCGAAATCAGCCTCAGCCCGCTGACCACCGAGTCGGGGACCTTCGTCACCAGCGCGATTCGCGACGTCACCGAGCGCAAGCTGGCCGAGGAGCAGATCCGCAAACTGCACGATGAGCTGGAACAGGCGTTGCGGCGCTCCGAACGCCTGGCCTCGACCGGCAGGATGGTAGCCACCATCGCGCATGAGCTCAACAATCCCCTGGACGCGCTCAGCAACGTCATGCACCTGCTGAAGAAAAGCCCATCGCTCGATGCCGAAGCCGGCGAGCTGGTCGACCTGGCCGAGCGCGAGGTGCGCCGGCTGTCCAACCTGAGCCGCCAAACCCTGGCGCCTCACCGCGAGACCAAGTTGCCGGTTGTGAGCAAGCTGTCCGACCTGCTGGACGATGTCTGCGCCATGTACCAGCCGCGCCTGCAGGCTGCCAAGATTGAGCTGGAAAAACACTACCAGGTCGAAGGCGAGGTTACGATTTTCCCCAGCGAGCTGCGCCAGGTATTCACCAACCTGATCACGAACGCCATCGACGCTATCGGGGAAAAGGGCCACTTGTCGCTGGCGATCGAGCGGGCGGCGGAGCACCAGGTGGTAGTGCGTGTGCGCGACACCGGCTGCGGAATTCCGCAGGAAAATCTCAAGTCCATCTTCGAGCCATTCTTCAGCACTAAGGGCGAGCAGGGTACGGGCATCGGCCTATGGGTCATCAAGGGCATCGTCGACAAGATCGGCGGAAAGATTGAAGTGGAGACCTCCACCACCGGCCAAACAGGAACGATGTTCAGCATCTTTCTTCCCGCTAATCGGCGGGAGAGCTCCGGCCCGGAGGCCGCAGAGACAACGGGTCACATGTCCCTCAAGACCCAAGCCCGCTGAACTGCGCGACAGCTTCGCGGGCCTTGGTTGCCGGCGTGCCCACGATTGGCGACGCTGCTCTCGATTGCGGCCAACATCGCCCTGCGCCGCGCCATCCTACCAACCGAACCAGCCAAACTTTACCGTAGGAGGCGCCATGGCACTGTTCTCAATGAGAATGGACAACCTGCAACAGTTATTTATCAAAGAATTGCGCGATCTATACGACGCCGAAAACCAGATAACCCAGGCGCTGCCCAAATTGATCGATGCAGCGCATCACCCCGAGCTGAAAAGCGCCCTGCGCGAGCACCTGCAGGTGACCAAGCAGCAGATTTCCCGCCTCGACCAGATCTTTCAGCGGCTGAACCAGAAGGCGACCGGCGAAAGCTGCAAAGGCATGAAGGGCGTCATCAAGGAAGGTGACGAGATCGTCTCGAGCGGCGGCGATCCCAGCACGGTGGATGCCGGCATCATCAGCGCCGCCCAGCGCGTGGAACATTACGAGATGGCAGGCTACGGGACGGTGCGGACCTACGCCCAGTTGCTCGGCCAGCAGGAGATGGCGCGTTTGCTGCAGCAGACGCTGGATGAGGAAGCCGAAGCCGACGAGAAACTCTCGCAGATTGCCCGCAGCGTGAACGTCGAAGCCAAGGCAGCATAAACGAAGAGGAGCTTACGGCGGAAGGATTGTAAGCGGGGCGCGGCTGATCGACAAAAGTTCCGCCCCGTTACAAGAACTTTTCGAAAGTTGACTTTTTAGCAGCGTGCCCTTTGGCACGCTTTTTTTCGTCGGAAACAGATGTGCTCGTTGGCAAAAGCCCGCTAGGAATCTAACCCTTTGCGCTCGCCCTTATTCGTAGCGCAGCGCTTCCACCGGATCCAGCCGCGACGCCTTCACCGCCGGATACATGCCGAAGAACAATCCGACGCTCATGGCCATCAGCACCGCCATGACGACCGCCCAGACGGGCACCGAGGTCGGCATTGAAGGAAAGATCAGCGGCACCACCGACGCTGCCAGAATGCCGACCAGCACGCCCGCCAGTCCGCCCAGTCCGGTAAGCACGACCGCCTCCGTCAGGAACTGGCGAATCACATCGCCGCGCCGCGCGCCGATTGCCTTGCGCACGCCGATCTCGTGTGTACGCTCGGTCACCGACATCAGCATGATGTTCATCACGCCCACGCCGCCGACCAGCAGGCCGATCGAGCTGACGATGATAGTCATTAATGCGACCGTGCTCATGATCTGGTTAAAGCTGTCCGCCAGCGCGGCGGCCGAGCTCATGCCGAAATTGTCGGGCTTGTTGAAGGGCACGTTGCGGCGCCGGCGCAGCAGGCCGCGAATCTCGTCTTCGGCGGCGTCTTTATAGCCGTCAAACGCCTCGGCGCCGATGAAGTGCTCGTCGTCGGCGGGATAGTGTTTGCGATAGCTGTTGTAGGGCACCAACACCGTGCGGTCGGCGCTCTGGTCCTTGAAGAGCTGCCCCTTGCGCTTATCCAGCACGCCCACGACACGATACGAAACACCGTCGACCTGAATCACCTGGCCGAGCCCATCGTGGCCGGGAAAAAAGTTCTTATCGATGTCATAGCCGATCACGGCGACATCTTCGCGATGCTCGTCTTCGAAGTCGGTGAAGAAGCGTCCCTGGATGACGTGCGCGTTGTACACATCCTGGTACGACGTGGTGGTGCCGCTGTACTGCAGGTCGGTGATCTCGTGTCCGGCATAGCGCGCCACGCGCAGCGGCGGACGCTGCTGATCGGGGTTGATGCGCGGCATCACCTCAACCGTGACCCTCTTCACGTGCGGACACTCGGTGCGGATCGCGTCGGCGTCAGCCAGCGTCAGCGGCTTGCGGTTGCGCTGCTCCTGGTCCATGCGGCCAAGCTGAATGCCAACATTCCAGCGGAAGATGAAGAGCGTATTGGTGCCGTAGTCTTCCAGAAAGCCCTGGAAGTCGCGGCTGACGCCCACCAGAATGGACGCCACGAAGATCATGGCCGCCACGCCAATGACCACGCCCAGCACGGTAAGAAAGGAGCGCGTCTTGTGCTCGCGCACCGTCTCGAGGGCCATTCGGGAATTGATTCCTAAAAGCATAGTTGCCAGTGGTCAGTGGCCACTAGTTCTCATACCGCAACGCCTCAATCGGATCCAGTCGCGCGGCCTTGCGTGCGGGATAGACGCCGAAGAACACTCCTACCGCCGAGGAGATTGTAATCGCGATGGCGACGGCGGTGAGCGGAACCGACATCGGCACCGGCGTGGCGCTGCGCACGATCACGGCCAGCAGCCACGCGATGAAAACCCCAATCGCTCCCCCCACCAGCGCCATCACCGTCGATTCCACCAGGAACTGCAGCAGAATGTCGCGCCGCTTCGCGCCCAGGGATTTGCGGATGCCAATCTCGCGGGTGCGTTCGGTCACCGACGCCAGCATCACGTTCATGATGACCACTCCGCCGATCACCAGAAAGATCGAGACCAGGCCCACCATGCCAGAGGCCAGCGTCCCGGTCAGGTTCTTCCACAGTCCCATCAGGCTGTCGCTGGCCAGAATGCCGAAGTTATCTTCGTCGTTGGGCGCCAGATGGCGGCGGGCGCGCATCAGGGCGCGCGCTTCCTCTTGCGTGCGCTCCAGCCACTCCGGACCGCGCGTCTGCACGTTGATGTGCAGCGACGTGTTGCGCCCGTAAATCTTCAGCCAGGTCTCCACCGGGATATACACGAAGTTGTCCTGCGACTGGCCGAAGGTACTGCCGATGCGCTTGGCGACGCCGACAACCTGGAACTCCTGGCCGTCGACGGTGAGGACTTTCCCCAGCGGATCGGAGTTGCCGTAGAGCTTGTCGACCACGTCGGCGCCGATCATACAGACCATGTCGCGATGCTCGTTGTCGGTGTCGGTGATGTAACGGCCGCGAGCGACCTCTTCCACATCCATGTCGCCGATGTTGGCGGTGACGCCGCGCAATTCCACATCCGTTAAACTCTGCCGTTCATTGCGAAAGTTGGCGGTACGGGTCGCCTGCACCCCCACGGCTTTCGCCAGAGTGAGATTGTCGCGCAGCGCTTCGTAATCCTCCCAGGTAATTTGCCGGTTGCGCCGCTCCGCCTTTAGCAGTTCTTTGGCGTCGGTGATGATGGGATACTGCATCACCAGGAAGACGTTGGAGCCAAGATTCGCGATGCGCGCGGCAAAGTACTGGTTCATGCCGGCGATCAGCGCGATGACCAGTATCAACGTGGAAACGGAAAGGATGACGCCCAGCAGCATGAGAAACGAGCGCAGCTTGTGCGAGCGCATCGTCTCGAGCGCGATGATCGTGGGCTCGCGCAGAAAACGCACGCGCTCCAATCGCCGGGGCTGCATGGCGGATGTCATTAAGTATGGCGACGAGCCGGTACTCCCAATTCTACCGTCAGGACGGACCCGCCCGCAGCTGGTACGTGGCAGGATGCGGGAAAGTTGCACAGTCAACGGTCAGGGAAGCTCTGGTTAAGCCCGGACGTTGAGAGGGAACGGCTTTCAGCCCTGCCGCAAAGCGCCGCAAACGCCCTTGATGGGCGATACCTTGCTCAGTGCGAGCCCACCATCGATGCCCGCACCAGCTCCGTTGGCAAGTCGAGCTTCCGGCCTTGCGGGCTGAAGCGCGGCTGGTGCACCACTCCCCACTTGTTGAGCTTGAACTCCAGCGAGGTGCCCAGCACCCCAAAACCATACTTCACGCTGCGGCGGAAGTTGATGGACGACGCTTCGGCAAAGTACTTCGTCGGACACGACACCTCGCCGATGCGAAAGCCGAAATGCACGCATTGCGCCAGCATCTGATTGTCGAAGACGAAGTCGGGCGAATTCTCCATCAGCGGCAATGTGGTCAGTACCTGGCTGCTGAAGGCGCGATAGCCGGTGTGATACTCGGAGAGTTTGACGCCCAGAAACATGTTCTCGAAGGCGGTAAGAAAGCGGTTGGAAACATACTTGTACAGCGGCATGCCGCCGCGCAGCGCCTGCCCGCCGATGATGCGCGAGCCCAGCACCACGTCATAGACGTCGTAGGCGATCATGCTCGCCATGGCGGTGATCAGCAGCGGCGTGTACTGATAGTCTGGGTGCACCATGATCACCACGTCGGAGCCGGCCGCCAGCGCCTCGCGATAGCAGGTCTGCTGATTGCGACCGTAGCCGTAATTCTTGTCGTGCACAAAGACCAGCAGGCCCAGCTTCTTGGCCACGGCCACGGTCTGGTCCTTGCTGTAATCGTCTACCAGGATGCGCGTGTCGACGATGTCCGGAATCTCGCGGACCGTCGCCTCCAGCGTGCGCTCCGCGTTGTAGGCCGGCATCACGACGGCCACACGTTTGCCATTGATCATGAGCGTTTCCCTAGGCGAGCTCCCAATATGATAACCCGTTCGCGCTAATTCCGAGCTCCCAAACGCGGGGCGTGGACTGTCTTCAGCGGCCGGGTTTGAAACTCTGATATGGCCCTCTGCCGGTGGCGGCACGCTAGAACAGGCCAGCTCTACCCAAACGGCTTGTCGCGCCAAGTTTTTTCTGCGTAACGCAATCCGGCACTTTGGGTAGGGTCAATTTGAAATCTGAGCGGTGGAAGGGCACGGCTTCAGCCGTGCCGAGAGGGCGACGAGGGAACGAGGGCTTTAGCCCCGGTTCCGACGGCTAGCCGCCATCAACGACCCGTGCTTTCGTCGGACTGAAGCCCGGGTTCCACCGCTACAGATTCCAAACTGACCACTACCGCCCTTTGCCTCTCATTCAAATATCTTGCCGCTCTGCTAATCTGAACAGCTTGCGATGCCTCCGACTTCTGTCCTCATCGCGGCGGTTTGCGCGCTGCTGGGCGCGGCAGGGACAGCCTACTTCGTTCTCATCATCTGGGCCGCCAGGCGCTTCATTCGCGAAGAGGACCGGCCCGTCTCCACGGCCTTCACTCCTCCGGTCAGCATCCTGAAATCGCTCAAGGGAATCGATCCCGAGATGTATGCGGCCTTTCGCAGCCATTGCCTGCTGGACTATCCGGAATACGAGCTGCTGTTCGGCGTCCACGACCCCGACGAGCCGGCGCTGGCGCCGGTGGAACGGGTGCGCGCGGAATTTCCCGAGCTGAAGATTCGGGTAGTGCACTGCCCGCAGGCGTTGGGGCCCAACGGCAAGCTGAGCGTGCTGGCGCAGATGCTGCCGCAGGCGCAATACGAGCACATCGTCATCAACGATAGCGACATCGTGGTCAGCTCGGACTACCTGCTACGCGTTCTGGCCCCGCTTGCCTCGCCGCAAGTTGGCCTGGTGACGACGCTCTACTGCGCGCTGCCGGGCAAGACGCTGGGCTCGCGGCTGGAGGCGCTGGGCATCAGCACCGACTTCGCCGGCGGCGTGCTCGTGGCGCGCGAGCTGGAGGGCGGCATCCGCTTCGCCCTCGGCGCCACCATGGCCACCACTAAAACCATGCTGCGCAAGATCGGCGGCCTCGAGCCGCTGGCCGACTACCTGGCCGACGACTACGAGCTGGGCGCACGCATCGCCGCCGCCGGCCACACAGTTGAACTGGCCGAGACCGTGGTTGAGACCGCGCTGCCCGGCTACACCTTTCGCGAATTCTGGCGCCACCAGTTGCGCTGGGCGCGCAACATCAAAGATCGCCGCCCCGCCCAGTATTTGGGAATGATCGTGACCTTCGGATTGCCGTGGGCGATCCTGGCCGTCCTGTTTCGCCTGACCTGGTGGACCTGCCTGGTGCTGGGCGTGACGGTGGTCGCGCGCTTCGCGTCGGCCATCTTCGTCGGCCGTGGCGTGTTGCAGGATGAATACGTGGGCCGCGACCTGGGACTGCTGCCGGTGCGCGATTTCCTCGCGCTCGCGCTGTGGATCGCCAGCTTCTTGGGCAACACGGTGGAGTGGCGCGGCACGCTTTTCAAGCTGCGCAAGGGCAAGCTGGAAAGCCGGTAGAGCCGGCCTGAAGGCCCGCTCCGCCTAGTCGTGCGCCTGCGGAACGCGATCGCGCACGAACTCGATGGACCTCCGCACTGGAGTGATGCGGCCTTCTTCGTCGAACTGATATGGCTCCCCGCGCCAGAAGAACTTATTGCCCACAAAGCTGACCACCCAGGTGCAGAAGCCCATCAGGTCGCGCACCGGATAGAGCCAGCAAAGCTTCAGGCAGCGCGAGTCGCGCAGCACGCCCCAGCCGATCGCCAGCGCCAGCGTCATTCGGTTCAGCCACGCCAGAGCCAGCAGCTCGGCCCCCAGGCGCCCATGATGATTGCTGCCCAGCCCGAGCAGCAGCGCCAGCAGCCCGAAAGGCACGGCATACGTCAAACCCGAGCCGACATGTCCCCAGGGCCGCGAAAAACGCGTGCTCTTCATCCAGCGCAACTGATCGCCGAAGGTCGGCCGCAGCGAGCGGCGAGTAAGCACGTGTCCTACGCGATAATGCGAGAGCACAACCTGGTATCCGGCCGTGGCGATCAGGTTGCCAAGCACAAAGTCGTCGGAATAGAACTGCGCCGCCTCGCGCATGCCGCCGATAGCGTCGATGGCTTCGCGGCGCACGGCCATCGCCGCGCCCAGGGCGAACTTCATCCCCTCCATCATGTCCGCCACCATCACGCCGGCAGGCATCTCCACCGACATGCCCAGCGCCTCCAGTCGCGACCAGATGTCGCGCGCGGGAATGCCCTGATAGAGGCAGGTCACCAGCCCCACGCCCGGCTGCAGCAACGGCGGAATGACGTTGCGCAAAAAATCCGGTCCCACCAGAATGTCGCTATCGCTGATGACGAAGAACGCGTTGTCGGAGGAGCCCATCATCTTGGCCAATGAGAAGACCTTGGCGTTCGGCCATGAAGGCTCGCCCGAGATCACCACCCGGGCGCGCACCTGCGGATAGCGGGCGCGCAGCTTGGCGATTACGCTCAGCGAAGCATCGTCCTCGCGGCGCGCGCCGAAGATGATCTCGAAGTTCGGATACTCCTGGCGGAAGAAGCTCTCCAGCGTCTCTTCCAGGCGCGGCTCCAAGCCGTGCACCGGTTTCAGTACGGTCACCGGCGGCAGGCTCTCCATCGCGACCAGCAGCGTCTGCCGCCTCGCGCGACGCGCCACGAGCGCATAACGCAGCGCCGCAATCAACGCCATGGCCAGAAAAATTGTCGAGGTGAAGGAGCCGAAGATGGCGACGTACCACAACAGGTGCCGAGAGAAGTGCTCAACCAGTGTGGCGCCTACCCTACCCGCAGTCAGTACGAACATAGGAATCCTTCATTGTACCTGCCGGCGCGGCAAACCCTTAAACCCGTTAACTGCCGATTGGTTGCTCGGTGTCGCGTCCCTCGCCTTTCGCCGGCTTCTCTTCAATGTTGCGGGCCTCGGCTGGGTTCAACAATGTTGCGGGCCTCGGCTGGGTTCGTCCAAGCCGCCAGAGCCGCCTGACCCAGGCTGATTCCGCCATCGTTGGGCGGCACAGCGTGGTTGGTCCACAGTTCCAGCGAGTGACGCTCCATGCGCTGGCGCACGTCAGAGAGCAGAAGCTCATTCTGAAAGACGCCGCCGGAGAGGGCCACGGTATCCAGGCCGTGATCGCGGCAGAGCGCGAGGATGGCATCGCACAGCCCTTGCGCGATGCCGCGCTGAAACGCGCGCGCGATCTGGTTGACATCGCGCCCGCGCAGGCGGTCCTCAGCTACCGCCCGCAGCAGCGGACGAAAGTCGAGCTCGCCGCCCGCGAACGGAAATGGATACGCCTCCGCCGGGGAGTTCTTGCGGGCCAGCGACTCCAGCCACATCGCCGCCTGGCCTTCAAAGGTGATGGCGCGGGTGAAGCCCAGCAGCGCCGCGGCGCAATCGAAAAGCCGTCCCACCGACGTAGTCGAAAAGGTGCGGACATTCTTGTCTACCAGCTGCAGCGCGCGCTGGTAGCGCACCGGAAAATGGAACGGCGCGGCGGTCACGTCGGGCGCGCCTTCGATTTGTGCGAGAAAACCCGCGGCGGCCTGCACCGGGTGCTGCGCAGCCGCGTCCCCGCCGGCCAGCGCGGCGCGACGCAGATGCGCCACCCGCTGAAATCCTTCGCGAACGCTGCCGGCGAAGAATTCGCCGCCCCAGATGCTGCCGTCATCGCCATAGCCCGTACCGTCGAAGCTCACGCCCAGCACCCGCCGCTCCCACTCTCCGCGCTCCGCCAGCACCGAGGCGACATGCGCGCGGTGGTGCTGCACCCCCAGCCTCGCGCCAGCCGGTAGTCCCACAGCGTGGGAGGTCGAGCGATACTGCGGGTGAGCGTCATGCACCACCAGCAGATCGTTCCAGCTCACCTCGTACATCGAGACCAGATCGCAAATCGTCTGCTGAAACGCCTGAAATGCCTGGTAATGGTCGAGGTCGCCGATGTGTTGGCTGACGAAGGCCTGCCCGTTCACCACCAGGGTCACCGCGTTCTTCAAGTCGGCGCCGACGCCGAGAATGGGGCGGCTCGCCGGGAAGCCGGCGACCGCGCCCGGAGCGTAGCCTCGAGAACGCCGCAGCACCACCGGACCGAAGGAGCCGGCACGCACGACAGAATCGTCGACCCGGCGCGCGATGGGACGCTCGCCCACCAGAAACGCGTCGGCAACGCCCGCCAGCCGCTCGAAGGCATCCTGCTCGGTATAGGCGATCGGCTCGCTGGAGCGGTTGGCGCTGGTCATGACCAGAACGTCGGGCGCGCCCGCGGCGAACAGCAGGTGCTGCAGCGGCGTGTAAGGCAGCATCACCCCCAGCTCGTCATTGTCGGGCGCAACGCCCGGCAGCTCCTGCTTTGCTTTGGCCAGCACGATGGGCCGCGACACGGAGGTGAGCAGGGCGGCAACTTCGGCGGTGACTTCGACGATCCCGCGTGCCGCGTCGAGCTCTCGCACCATCACGGCGAAGGGTTTTTCCTTGCGATACTTGCGTTCGCGCATGGCATGCACCGCTGCGGCGTTACGCGCGTCGCAGGCCAGGTGGTAGCCACCCAGCCCTTTCACGGCGACAATCGCTCCTTCTCTCAACAACGCGACCGTTCTGCGCACGGCCTCATCATCGCTGTGGGTGCCGTGTTCCTGCGCTGCTTCGACTGGGGCGGGATCACCCGTTTCAGGGCCGCCGCGGTCGTGCAGCTGGTAGTGCGGGCCGCAGTGCGGGCAGGCCACGGGCTGCGCATGAAAGCGGCGGTTCGCCGGATCGTGATACTGCTCGGCGCAGTAGTCGTCCAGCGGCCAGTCCTTCATTGTGGTATTCGGCCGATCGTATGGCAGGCCCAGGACGACGCTGTAGCGCGGGCCGCAATCGGTGCAATTGATGTACGGATACGCGAACCTTCGGTCGGCGGGATCGAACAGCTCCTTCAGGCAGGCATCGCAAACCGGCAGGTCGGGCGAAATGCGGACGGTGGGCCGGTCGTGGCGCTCGCTCTCACGAATGGTGAAATCGGCGAAGCCGTCCGGCGCGACCTGGTGAACCTCGATCTCCGCCACCACGGCAGCCGGCGGCGCGTCGCTGCGCAGGCGTCTCAGAAAATCCAGCAATTGCTGCTCGTCGCCCTCGGCGTGGATCGCGACGCCCTCTTCGCCATTGAGCACCCAGCCGCCCAACCCGTGCTGCCGCGCCAGCCGATACACAAAGGGACGAAATCCGACGCCCTGAACGACACCGCGAATGCGGATAGAGCGCGCCGTGCGCATGGCGACGATGATAGTCGATTCGCAACTATTCCATGCGTTTGGACCCACGCCGATTGCTCACCAATCGCATGGCAGTGTAGGCTTTCTGCTTTGGTTGAAGCCGCTTTGGTTGGCTTGGGAACGGCTGTGCCGGGCGGGGCTTCGAGAAGTTGTATTCTCAAGCCGTTTGGGAGCCGGGTTGGTTAGCTGGCGGCTGGGAGCTGCCGGCTTTGGTTAGAACCGCCGGTTTGCTTAGAGCCGCGGGTTTGGCTACAGCTGTCGATTGGGAGCTGTCGGTTTGGTTAGAGCTGTCGCTTTGGTTAGAGCTACCGGTTTGGCTACAGCTGCCGGTTTGCTTAGCTTTGTGTCATGACACGGTTTCGTATCGGGGCACGGCTTCAGCCGTGCCGCACGCGCCTCCATTTTTTTTGTCATCCCGAGCGGAGTGAGTCTGGTCGCGAAGCGACCAGACTCACGTAGTCGAGGGACCTGTTTTCTGCGCGAGGAAAGCAGGTCCCTCCACTCGCCCGCTGAAGCGGGCCGGTCGGTATGACAAACCAAAGAAGGGAATCATTCTTGCGACACTTCCGACCCGGCGTTAAACACTTGCAATCCCGACTCGACGTTCAGTCTTTGCGGCAATTCCGTCTCGACTCAAAACACGTGCGACTCTTCCGAATTATTCTGCTGCACACATTGCTATTTGCATTTTCGACGGTACTGGTCGCTCAAGATTCCTCCTCACCTCAATTCCCGGGCCTCAAGTGGCGCCTGATCGGCCCATTTCGCGGCGGGCGCGTAACTGCCGTCGCCGGTGTTCCCGGCGATCCGCGCGTCTACTACATCGGCACCCCGGGCGGCGGCATCTGGAAGACCACGGACGGCGGACGCGTGTGGCGTCCGATATTCGACAGCGTCCCGGTGCCCTCGATCGGCGCGGTGACCGTAGCTCCCTCCGACGCCAACATCATTTACGCCGGCACCGGCGAGCAGACTCGCGGCAAGGGCATCTACCGCTCCAGCGACGCGGGCAAGACGTGGGCCAGCGCCGGCCTCGCCGACGTGCCCTACATTCAGGCCGTGGTGGTCGACCCGCACAACCCTGACATTGTGGTAGTCGGCGCAAACGCGCTGGGCTTCGGGATTCTATGGCGGCCGCTGCCAAAATCAGTGGCGGCCAATAATCGCGGCATCTTCCGCACCGAAGATGGTGGCAAGAGCTGGAAGAAGGTCTACGCCAGCGACGCCAATCTCGGCGTCGTCGACATGTGCGCCGACCCCGAAAATCCGGCAACCCTGTATGCCTCGGTTTACGTTCCCGAGCCCGCCGGGACGAAGCCGGAACCGGTTGCCGACTCCGGCAGCAGCAAACGCGAAGAAGGTCCCACATCGGAGATCCTGCGCTCCAGCGACGGCGGCGTTAGTTGGGGACCGCTCGAATCCAAGGGCTTGCCCGACAAGGCGCGCGGACGGCTCGGCATTTCGGTGGCCGCAGGCACCGGAGGCAAGCGCCTCTACGCCATCGTCGAGCAAGGCTTCTACCGCTCCGACGACGGCGGCGCCAACTGGTATCAATCGACGAAAGACCCACGCATTGAAGGCAGCCCGTATTTCAGCCGCATCTTCAGCGACCCGCAGAACGCCGACACGCTGTATGTCGCGCAGACCTCGATGTATCGCTCGACCGACGGTGGCAAGACCTTCGAGGCCTTCACCGGCGCGCCCAGCGGCGACGACTTCCACCTCGCATGGATCGATCCGCGCGATTCCGCGCACATGATCTTCGGCGTGGACCAGGGTGCGATCGTCAGCGTCGATGCGGGCAAGACCTGGAGCTCGTGGTACAACCAGCCGACCGGCCAGTTTTATCACGTCTCCACCGACTACCAGTTCCCCTACCGCGTCTACGGTGCGCAGCAGGACAGCGGCACCGCGGGCGTGCTCAGCCGCAGCGACTACGGCGAAATCCTGCTGCAGGACTGGTACTCGATCGGCGGCTTCGAGTACGCCTTCCTCACCCCCGACCCGGCGCATCCCAACTTCGTCTTCAGCACCGGCTGGTACGACTCCGTGGTGCGCTACGACAGCTCGACCGGCGAAATCGCCACCGTCTTTGAGCGCGGACAAAAATATCGCGGCAGCAACATGCCGCCACTGGTGTTTTCGCCGCAGGACCCTGCCACGCTTTACCTCGGCATGCAGATGGTGCTGAAGACCTCCGATGGCGGGCGCAGCTGGCAGGAGATCAGTCCCGACCTCACCGCCTACGTTCCCAAGCCGGGGAGTGAAGACAAGCCCGATCCCGATAACCCGCCCGCTTCGATTACCGCGCTCGCGCCCTCACCGATGAAGGCGGGAATCATGTGGGCAGGCACCAGCGATCGCATCGTGCAGCTCACCCGCGATGGCGGCAAGAGCTGGCAGAAGGTCACCCCGCCGGGGTTGGAAGAACCCTGGCGCATTCTGTATGTCGAGCCCTCGCATCACGACGCGGCGACGGCCTATCTCACCATTGGCGCGATGCGCGAGTCGACGCCGCCGAACGTGTTGCGCACTCACGATTTCGGGCGCACTTGGCAGAAGATCGTCAACGGCTTTCCCGCAGACGAGATGGTGCGCGTCGTGCGCGAGGACCCGAAGCAGCACTGTGCGAACTCCACGATCAAGCCGGGCACCTGCTCACCGCTGCTTTATGCCGGCACCGATACCGGCGTGTACTTCTCCTGGGACGACGGCGACCACTGGCAGCGGCTGTCGCTGAACCTTCCGCCAACGCCGGTTACCGACCTGGCGGTGCATGGCAACGACCTCGCAATTTCGACCTTCGGCCGCGGGCTGTGGATCCTGGACGATGTCAGCGCATTACGCGAGTTCAGCCCCGCAATCGCCAATGTGAAGATGCATTTATTCTCTCCGGCCGACGCCGTGCGCGTGCGTTGGGACAACTATCAGGACACGCCGTGGCCGGTAGAAACCCCTGCCGGACAGAATCCGCCAGACGGCGCCATCCTCGATTACTACCTGAACGCCGCGGCGACCAGCGAGCTCACCATGACGATCTACGACGAACAGAAGAACCAGATCGCGCAGTTTTCAAGTACGCCGAAGGCCGCCGATCTTCCGCCCGCCAACGTTCCGGAGTACTGGTTCGCCGCGCCGGCTGCGCTCACGAAAGAGCCCGGGCTCAACCGTTTCGCCTGGAACCTTCGCTATCCTCCGCCGGCTACGCTGCCCTACGGCTACTACGGGAATCTGCTGGAGTACACCGAATACACGCTGGCCGATCACGCCGTTCCGGGCGAGACTCCGCGCCAGCAGCCGCAAGGTCCGTTGGTCGCGCCCGGCAAGTACATGGTTGAGCTGCGCTACGACGGCCAGACGATCCGGCAGCCGCTCACTGTAGCTCCCGATCCGCGCGTCCACGCTTCGCAGCACGACCTGGTCGAGCAGCGCGACCTCGCGTTGCGGATCACCCGCGGCATGAAGGCCAGCTACGACGCCTATCATCAGGTGGCGGCGCTGCGCCGCGCCCTCACCGACGCGCAGAAGGCACTCACCGGCACCGACGCCGACAAGGCAAAGCCCACCGCGGATGCCCTCATCAAGAAGCTGGACGCGGTAGAGAAAGGCACCCGGACGGCTCCCGGAGTTGGCCCAGTCAACCGCGAGCTCGCGCGCCTGATCTTCAGCGTGGAGAGCGCCGACATCCGGCCGACCGACTCGGTGCGCTCAGCCGTCGAGGAGAACTGCACCAGCCTGGAGAAGGCCGCCACGCAATGGCAGCAGCTCAACCAGCAGGAGGTTCCCGCATTCAATGCGACGCTGGCGGGAACCAAGGCCGAGCCGCTGCCGGTATCAGCCACCACATTCGGCGGATGCAAGTGATGAATACGGACAAACCGGAATCCGCGCTGTCCGAAAGAGCTTGCATCCTTTCGAACCGGTGCTAACATTCCACCCAAACACAACGAGCGCCCAGCCGCTCTCTCGATCCCAAGGCTCTGGAGCTGCTCGCCCGACTGCAAGCTTCTATGAAAAGAGCACGCCGATGCATAAGCTGGTTCGATCCCTTTGCCGCGTCTTGCGCGCCGGCGCGTCCGGGTGTCTTCTGCTGGTGCTGTTCACCCAGATCTCCGTTGCGCGAGTGCACACCGCCATCGGGGGATACTTCAATCAGCCCTCGACCTGGTCCGACGGCATCGTACCGTCGTGCGCCGGCGGTGAGACAGTGGTGGTCGCCTCCGGCGCAACCCTCATCCAGAACATCTCGTGCACTCTGGGCAGCAAGACGCAGGCGGTCGGCCCCGCCATGCATTTGCTGGCCAACTCAAACTATTACCCGGTCTTCAACACCGTTCTGACGCTGCGCGGATTCGATTCCTCCAATAATGTGCTGGCGCTGATCGATCTGGGTGGGCAGTTTGTGCCGCAGCCCGGTGTAACCATTGTGTCCGATTGCGCGACCGACGGCGCCTGCGTCTTCGTCAACAACGGCTATTTGCGATCGGCGAACGTGAAGTGGACCATACCCAGCGGCAATCTTTCGTGGAACAACAGCACGACTTACTTCGTCACCACGCTCGGCTATCTGGACCAGTACAATCTGCCGAACGTTCTCGTGGCCAGGCTCGCACAACCCTGGATCAGCAACTCCGAAGGGACTGGCCCGGGCTCCGCGACAGACAGCTCGATGAGCTTTCAGGACGCGCCTGCAGGAACGCTGCACACCGAGGTGGCGACCCTGGCCCAGGTCAACAGCCCTGGCACTTACTATGTGAACTACGACGCCGGCGTCCTGTACTGGTACCAAGCCTCAGGAGAGGACGAGCCGCAGCCGCTGCAAGCCTTCTATGCCAGCTATAAGTATCTGACGTACATTGGCGGCGTGATCGTAAGCACAAACAATGTCGCTGGCAACCAGGCCATTTTCGATCACTCCACCTTCACGTTCATGGGCACGATCGCGGCCGACAATACCTACCTCATCACCGCCGCGTACAAGAAGTCGAATTCCGCCGGCCCCAATCAACTGCTGCAGGTCACGAACAACACCTTCCGTTATTGCAAGCGATTGGTCGGATTCACCGGGCCGGTGAACGGGACGGCCAACGATCCCATCCTGCTGAGCGGAAACTCGATTTACACCACGCTCGGCGACTCCTGGGGCAGCGCCTTCGCCGTCGCCTTCGTCAGCAGCTCCTATGTCAGCGTGCAGAACAATGTTGTGCCCGGCAATCTGTGGGGCGCGCCGTTCCTGAACGTCAACGCGAACGACGCGGTCATCACGATGCAAGGCTGGACGATCCAGAACAATGTCGTCCGCAGCTCCGCCTTCGAGCAGGACGCCCCGGGCGCGGTACTCTGGCCGGACTCGGTGATCGCCAACAACTTCATCATGGGATTCTCCGGCGCTTTCGACGGCCGCCAGATCGCCGGGTTTGGCGGCACCTCGGGCCATCCCACGCTGATCAAGAACAATGTCTTCGTCCATCCCCATCGCGTGATGAATGTAGCTTCGTATCAGCAATTCGCCAATAACTACATCGCCGACTTCGATCATCACGGCGTGAACGGACCGGCGCTGTACAACGACACGCAGGTCACCAACGTCACGCTCACCGGCAACATCTTCACCGATGGCGGCGACTGGTCTTCGTTTCAGCTCGGCTATGTGACCAAGGTCTGGATCGACAACCTCATCATCGCGCAGAACACCAGCATTCATCCCACCCAGGGAGGCATTGAGTTCGGCGACCAGGGCGACAACGAAGGCACGGCGTTGCTCAGCAATCTGAACATCTACAACAATCTGTTTCCGTTCAGTGCCTACGGAGCAATCCGGCGGCCGGACACTCCCTCCGGCAATACGCGCGTGCACCTGTATCGCGCCGACTGGAGCGACTTCTATGGCGATACGACCACGTACCTGGGGATCAACAGCTTCTCCACCTTCACCTGGAATGGCGGCGACTACGACACCAGCTCGACACGCAATGTCACCGGCGTCTCCCTCGGCGATTGCAGCTACAACGCGCCGCAGTCGGGATTTTCGCTGAACTGGACGGTTACCAATCCCAGCAATGTAACGCTGAGCTGGAGCGGCGGCGCGCCGGTGCAGATGGTCGCCTATTCCAGACAGGTCACGGCCGCTGCCAACAACAGTAACTACGGCATTCCCGGCCTCTATTCCGGAACGCTCACCGACAGCACGCAGAACTTTCCCACGGCGCTGAATGCTCCCACGGTTCCGGCAGGCATGTGGGTGAAGATCGTCGGCGGCACCGGCGCCGGAGAAGTCCGTCGTGTGACCTCGAATACTCCGCAGGTGCTGACGGTGGTGCCGGCGTGGAGCACGGTCCCGGACACCTCCAGCGCGTATGTCCTGTTCAAGTCTGAGGTGAAACTGTTCGACGCCGCCGGCGGCAACTATGTTCTGGCGGCGCTCGACCTCCGCAGTGTCCCGGCGGGCAGCGCAACCGACAGCGGCATCGGTCTTGTGTTCCACACCGTCAATACGAATCCGTTGTTCGTCAACCGCAACGCCTCGTGGCGCACTTGGGACGTTGGTCAGGGCGGCGACGGCAGCGAAGATGCGACCTTCACCCTGCTCAGCAGCAATCCCGCGCTGATCTCCAATCTTCTCTCCTATGTGCGCCTGCAGTTCGCGCCGAAGAACATCGTCCTGACTCACGGCTTTAACAATCAGTACATCGGCGCCGTGCCCCCCGGCGGCGGCATCGGGCCGTAGACTCCGCGCGCCCTCGCGTCCTCATTCTTCGTTTAGCAACACTGCAGTCCAGTTTTCATGGACTTTTGATTTCGCATTCACCATCGCAGCTGCGTGAGCCGCTACCTTGCAGTTCGGAGGATACTCATGAAGCTGCACGAGCTCACGCCCAGGAAGTGGCGCGCGACGGCGGTAGCCAGCCTGCTCGCCCTTCTCAGCTCGACCATGCCTGTAAGCGCTCAGACTCCGGTCAAGCGCTCCGCGACCGAGACACCTATCCAGCACGTCATCGTCATCATCGGCGAGAACCGCACCTTCGACCACGTCTTCGGCACCTACCAGCCGGTTGCCGGACAGACCGTCGACAACCTGCTCTCCAAGGGAATCGTGAAGGCCGACGGCACGCCGGGACAGAACTTCTTTCTGGCGCACCAGAACTCGGCAGTCGATCGCATCGCCGACCGCTACCAGCTCAATCCCGGCACCCAGCAACTGTATTCGGCGCTGCCGACCCCCCTGGTCGGCGGTCCCACCTCGCCTTTCTTCAGCACCCTGCAGCAGGCAATGGAGGCTGAGAACGGACTGGCGCCCGACTACTACCAGTACATGATCTCGGGCGGCACCGGCTTAACAAGCGGCACTCCCGACACCCGCATCACCAACGTCTTCAGCCTGCCTTCGGGCCCGTTTCAGCTCACCAACTCGACCACGCATCCCTACGACGTCTACGACAACAGCCCGGTGCACCGCTTCTACCAGATGTGGCAGCAGCTCAACTGCAGCGCGTCTTACATCTCTAGCGCGAACCCCAGCGGCTGTGCTGCGGCGCTGTTCCCCTGGGTCGAGGTGACCATCGGCGCGGGCAGCAACGGACGCCCCCCGGCCATTCCCTTCACCGAGCAAAGCACGCGTGAAGGCGCGACTTCGATGTCCTTCTACAACGTGCAGCAGGGTGACGCGCCTTACCTGAAGTCGCTG
>DASRGM010000217.1:0-4402 GCA_035651035.1 Terriglobales bacterium | reverse complement strand
CCTATGCCGAAAGATCCGGAGAGCGAGTTCAACGCGCTCACACCCTCACCGATTACGCGGGCAGCGCCGAAGATCAATCTGATTGCCATGGCCCATTGGACGAAGGGGTCGGCGATACCTTTGTATGGAAACAGGGAAGATACGGTCGTCGTTCACTACCGGCGGGGTAACGGCGACGCTCTCTGGCTGGCCTCGGCGACGCCGTTCACCAATGCAGGAATCAAACAATCCGGCAACCTGGAATTTGTACTGGCCGCAATCGGCGACCGGCAGCAGACGCGCGTGCTCTTCGACGAATATGTGCACGGCTACGGCGAGCGCGAGAGGACGGAGAAGAGCCATCCGCTGGTGACCGCTCTGCTGTGGCAATCGGCGCTGCTGGCGCTGGCAGCGCTGCTGACCTTTTCGCGGCGCAGCGGGCCGCTTCGGCCGGTGCCGCCGCCTCCGCGGCTGGCCCCGCTGGAGTTTGTGGAGACGCTGGGCGGACTCTATCAGCAGGCGCATGCGGCTTCAGTTGCGGTGGACGTTGCTTACCAGCGCTTCCAATACTGGATGACGCGCCGCCTGGGCTTGAGCAGTAAAGCCTCGCCTGAGGACCTGGATCGCGCCGCCCGCGAGCGCTGGGACATGCACGACGATCAGTTCCTGCCCACGCTGATCGCCGCGGCCTCCGCCCGCTATCAGCCTGATCTCCCGCAGAAGCAGGCGCTCGAGATTGTGCAGTCGTTGCATTCCTACGCGGTTAAGCTCAAGCTGTTTCACACGCTGAAGGAGAAAAATTGATGCAAGCTGTCCCGCAGTTGCTCGAACACCTGCGCCAGGAGTCCGGCAAAGTCATCGTCGGACAGGACGAATTTCGCGACCAATGCCTCGCCACCCTGCTCTGCCGCGGCCATGCGCTGCTCGAAGGCGTACCCGGCGTTGCCAAGACGCTGCTGGTGAAAACCCTCTCCCGGATTCTCGGCCTTGAGTTCCAGCGCGTGCAGTGCACCTCCGACCTGATGCCCGCCGACATCATCGGCACCAATGTGCTCAACATGGCCACCAGCACGTTCAATCTGCATAAGGGCCCGGTCTTCACCGACTTGTTGCTGGTGGATGAGATCAACCGCATGCCTCCGCGCACGCAGGCGGCGCTGCTCGAATGCATGGAGGAATATCAGGTCACGATTGACGGCGTGCGTCACCAGCTTCCGGCGGAGTTCAGTGTGTTCGCCACTCAGAACCCGGTGGAGTTCGAAGGGACTTATCCGCTGCCGGAGGCGCAACTGGACCGCTTTCTGCTGAAGATTCGGGTCCCCTATCCCGCGGCCAGCGACGAAGTGAAGATTCTGAACAATGTCCAGAACGGCTTCGAGGCGCGCGAGATTGACAGCATCGGCCTGACGCCGCTGCCGGCAGGGCTGCTGGCCCAGGCGCAGAAGGAAGTAAAGACGGTCAAGGTCGAGCCGGCGCTGTTCGGCTATATCGTCCAGATCGCCCGCCGCACTCGGGATTGGCCGTCGCTGTCGCTGGGGGCGAGTCCGCGCGCAGCCATCAGCCTGATGGTAGTTGCGCGGGCGATCGCGGCCATGGACGCGCGCGATTACATCATCCCGGACGACGTGAAGGCGGCAGCTCCGCCGGTGCTGCGGCATCGCGTGGTGCTGAAGCCGGAAGCGGACCTGGAGGGACTCACGGCGGACCTGATCATCGCCGATGTGCTGCGGGCGGTCGAGGTGCCGAAGTGAGAAGCATCCCCTTTATCGGCATCATTCCGAACGGCGTTGGCCGGCTTTCTACCGGCAGCGCCCGGAAAGAGCACCCAGGCGGAAGAAAGGTTCCTCGTCGCATTTGCGCCTGGGAATGACAGCTGGAGATTAATGAGCGCCGACGTGAACACCCTGATTCCGCCGCCGGTCACGGCCAAGGCTGAGCGCCGCAAGCGCTTTGCAGCCGCGTTTGGCCCACGCTTTTTCTTGCTGATCGTGATTGGGTTGGTATGGCTGGGCGCGGCATTCTACGATCCCCGCTTCTACTATGCGCTGGCTGGATGGGATGCACTGGTCGTAGTCCTGTGGATCGCTGACCTGGCTACTCTGCCGTTGCCCAAACAGATCGCCGTCACCCGGCGCTGGACCGGCGCGGCGGCGCTATCCGTGCCGCAGACCATCGAACTGGGACTCGAGAACTCAAGCCGGATCGCTCTATTTGCAGCGCTCATTGACAACGTCCCTCCTCACCTTCGCGCCGAGGCTCCAGAGCTCGATCTGAAATGCCGCGCCCGCGGAGAGGCGACGGTGTCCTATCGCATCACTCCCGCGCGCCGAGGCGATGTCGAACTC
Source organism: Terriglobales bacterium (assembly GCA_035651035.1). Classification (GTDB taxonomy): domain Bacteria; phylum Acidobacteriota; class Terriglobia; order Terriglobales; family Acidobacteriaceae; genus Bog-257. The sequence goes on along the minus strand of DASRGM010000217.1, from coordinate 2,078 downwards.
GGCGCGGTCTATGTCCGTTATCAGACTCCGATGAGAATTGCCGAACGCTGGGCGGTGGCGCACCTCGAGCAGAAGGTCTGCGTCTACCCGAATCTGGAGGAAGCCCGCCAGCATTCGGTCTACCTGATCCGCAGCCGCCAGATCGAAATGGAGAAGCGCCACACCCGCATTCGCGGCGCGGGGCGCGAATTTGAAAGCCTGCGCGAATACCGAGAAGGCGATGAGTTCCGCGACATCTGCTGGACGGCGGCAGCGAGGCGCGGCAAGCTGGTCACGCGTCTGTTTCAGATCGAGCGCAGCCAAACCATCTGGCTGGTGGTTGACTCAGGACGTCTGATGCGGGCGCGCATCGGCGGCTTGACCAAACTTGATTACGCAGTAAACGCGGCATTGAGTTTGGCCGAGGTTGCGCTTGGCACCGGCGACCGCGTGGGACTGCTCGCCTATGGCCGCGGAGTGAAGAAGCGCATGCTCCCTCATCGCGGCGGCGCGCATCTTCGCCAGATGATTCAGCAGCTGGCGCACGTCCGCGAAGAACCACTCGAAGGCGACCATCTGCAGGCGGTAAGCGCGCTGCTTTCCACGCAAAAGCGGCGCAGCATGGTCGTCTGGCTGACGGATTTCCCCGAGACCGCGATGACGCCTGAGGTGATTGATGCCGCGTCCGAAGCGGCTTCACGGCACCTGGTGCTGTTTGTGGTGATCGGCCAACCGGACCTGGCGGCGCTTGCGGCCAGCGAACCGGATTCGGTGACGCGCATGTATCGCACCACCGCGGCGCAGGAAGCGCTGCACCGCCGTGAAGTTCTGCTGGCGAAACTGCGTCAGCGCGGGGCCCTGGCGGTGGAGGTCAGCTCGGCTGCGGCGTCGGTGACGGTGGTGAATTCGTACTTGGACGTTAAGCAGAGGAACTTGCTGTAGGCGTCACCTCGGGAATCTCCGCCCACATCTCAGGCTATGCCGGCAAATTAAGCCTTGTTATCGAAGCTTGCTTCGCCGCGACATTCTCTTTCCCCGCCCCGAACAGATACGCCACGAGTATCACCAGCAGCGCCCCTGACATGGCGAACTTCAAGGGATTCGGCAGGCCCGTGGGCGAGACGAACGCCTCAATGGTCCCAGCGATGACCAAAACCGGCACCGTGCCGAGCACCAGCGAAGTCGCCTCCCGCCCCGCCATGGCCAGCGAGTCGCGGCGCGGCAGCGTGCCGGGGAACAGCAAGCCGCGCGCAATCTTCAGCCCTGCTCCTCCGGCAAGAAAAATCGCGGGCAATTCCAGCGCGCCGTGCGGCGCCACGAAACTCCACAGGCTCAGGCTCATCCCCGCAAGAGCGCAGGCGGTCCCAATCACGCCCATCAACAGGCCGTTGAAAAACATCATGTAGAGCGTGCCCAGCCCGGCGGTGATTCCCGTCGCGTAGGTCATGAACGACACCGTCATGTTGTTGGTCATGATCTCGCTTGAGGCCAGGGGCTTGACCGCAATGATCGAGTGCGTCCACATCTCTTTGCGTTGGATGGTCTGCACCATGCGCGGGCCGAGCACCTGCAGCTGGAAGTCCGGGTCCTGCAGGGTCAGCGCGGTCCCTACCAGCCCACCAGTCACGAACACGGCGAAGGCCAGCGCGCAGTACTTAAGGTTCCGGCGGAAGATACGGGGGTATTCCCCGGTGAAAAACCGGAGAACCGCGGAAGCACTCGCGCGATGGCCCGCGTAAATGATATTGTGAGCGCGCGCCATCAACTGATTGAGGTAGCGGGCAAAGTGGATGGAACTGGGGTCTTGCCGGATGGCGGCAAGGTCGGCAGCGGTCTGGCGGTAGAGGAGGCTCAATTCCTGCAGTTCGCCGTGGCTAAGCTTCTTCACGCCGGTGCCGGCGCTCGCCACCAGCGACTCCAGCTTCTGCCAGTACGGTTTGCGCTTCTCAATCCAACTTGTGGAGATCACCTGTGCAGTCCCTCGACCGGCTCGACATTGACACCCCGGAGCAGATTGCGCTGGAGCTGCCGCTGGCCGGCATCGGCAGCCGCTTCCTGGCACTGACGCTCGACAGTTTAATCCAGGTCGGGGTGCTGAT
>DASRGM010000216.1:0-12961 GCA_035651035.1 Terriglobales bacterium | reverse complement strand
ATGATCCCCGAATTCTCCACGCGCTCGACGGCGATGCGCGTCACCTGGTCCATGTCGACCAGGCGCTGCTCTTCTTCCTGGATGAGGTATTCGAAGGCCTCGCTGACCTTCATCTTCCGCTTCTTGGTGCGCTGGCCGAAGATGTTGGGCAGCATGTCCTTGATGTTGACGTCCATCTCCTCGACACCCTGGTTGGTGATGATCTCGAAGGAAGGGTTCGAGCGCTCGCGCACATCCAGCTCGACGATGCGCTCATCGAGCTTTCCTTCGCGCAGTTGCTGGCGCAGCTTCTCGCGGGTGCGCGAACCGGGCTCTCCAGCCAGGATGGGCTCGCTGTTGATGTTGAAGCCGATCTGCTGCTGATCGTGACTGGGCTTGGGGGGGACTTGCGCCGGCATCGAGGGCAGCAGCAAGTCGAGCACGCGCTCCTCGGCGTTCATCTCGGCCTTGTCGGCGACATCCTCCAGCTTCTCCTGACGGACCATCTCGATGGCGATCTCGACGAGGTCACGGACCATTGATTCAACATCGCGGCCGACGTAGCCAACCTCGGTGAACTTCGATGCCTCGACTTTTAGGAAGGGCGAGTTGGCCAGCTTGGCGAGGCGGCGGGCGATCTCGGTTTTGCCTACGCCGGTCGGTCCCATCATGATGATGTTCTTGGGGATGACCTCTTCGGCCAACTCGGGCGCCAGCTTCTGGCGGCGCATGCGATTGCGCAACGCGATGGCGACGGCGCGCTTGGCCTGGTCCTGGCCTACAACATATTTGTCGAGCTCGCGCACGATCTCGCGCGGGGTGAGCTCGTCGAGCGCAATGTGCTCTTCGTCAGCGGTAGCGGGAAGATAGATAGCCATAATTCAGTTGCCAGTTGCCAGTTGTGAGTTATCAGCGCGAGTGCGGAAAGCTGACGGCCGATGACTGACAACTGCCTCTATAGTTCCTCGATCGTCACCTTGTCATTTGTATAAATGCAGATCTTGCCCGCAATCTTCATTGCCTCTTCGGCGATGGTACGCGGGGCCAGTTGCGTATGTTCGAACAGCGCGGTCGCCGCGGCGGTGGCGTACGGGCCTCCGCTGCCGATGGCGGCGATGCCGGAGTCCGGCTCGATCACGTCGCCCTGTCCGCTGATAAGGAATGTCTGGTTCTGGTCGGCGACCAGCAGTAAGGCTTCGAGCGAGCGCAGCATCTTGTCGGTGCGCCAGTCCTTGGCGAGCTCGACCGCAGCGCGGCCCAGGTTGCCGTGGTACTGCTCCAGCTTGGACTCGAAGCGGGCGAACAGCGAGAAGGCGTCGGCGGTGGAGCCGGCGAATCCGGCGAGAATCTTGTCTTGATAAAGCCGGCGGATTTTGCGGGCGCTGTGCTTGATGACGCCTTCTCCCAGCGTCACCTGGCCGTCCCCGGCCATCACCACCTTGCCATCCCGGCGCACGCAGAGAACTGTAGTAGAGCGAATCAAACGCTTACGTGCCATGAATGAAAACGATTATAACAGGCTCGTTACGTGCTGCTTAGCCAAAGTTGAGTCTTACCCACTCAAATTCTGCAACGACTGATACCCAGAGCGCAACTCGCCCACACCGCAAGAATCCCGGGCATCCAAGCTACTGACTCAAGTTAAGCAGTTTCGGGAGTACATCATGAGACAGATCGTTTGTGGGCTCTTGCTGGCGTTTGGCACTTTCGCCTTTGCGCAGCAGATGCCTCCTGCCAATCCGCCGCCGCAGTCTACACCACCGACGTTTCCTCGCGGACAACAGGCTCCCCGGCCGGGCATGCCGCCCGACACCGAGGCGCCTCCCCAGCAACAACTGTCTTCCTCGGAAGTCCAGCAGCAGATTCAAGAGAAGCTGAACAGCGAGCCTGCACTGTCGGACTCTGCGGTGAGCGCCCAGGTCAACGACAACTCCGTCGTCATGTCCGGCACAGTGAACAGCGAACGCGAGCATCGACAGGCGCTCGACATAGCCCAGTCCTACGCGGGCGGCCGCCAGGTTCTGGACAGGATTGAGGTCAAGGGAAGGACCTGAGCCGCGGATTCGCATTCCGGACCGGAAGGAGATATCCGGTATAGAACGTCGGGGGCTAGGATCTCGCTAACCCCCGTACCGCGATCTCACTGCGGCATCACTGCGGCGATATTGGGCGGCTGGCTGCTTTTCGTCGTGTCCGGTGTGGAGCTTTGCGGTGCGGGCGTGCTCGTCACTTTCTTTTTGGAGGGCGGCGGCATGCGAAACTCCATCCCGCGATCGTCGTTGGCCTGCACCGTGGCCGGAATGTCCAGGTCAGCCATCGCGATCTTCATCTTGCCTTTGTCGAAGACGTACAGGGTATCACCCATGATGGCGTAATTGACTACTTCCTGCTGCTTGCCGTTTCGGAAAACGAGCACCGTGGGCTCACCCGGTTTTACTTCCGGCTGCGGCGTAGAGGCCGGTTGAGCGGCAGCCGGAGGCTGCGCATAGGGCTGCTCCTCCCACGGCGGACCATAGGGACTGGCCGGCGGCTGCTCGACAATCATGTGCAGCACGGGATCGTTCGGTCCTGGTGGCGGGCCGGAATACAAATCCGGTCCTGCCCCGACATAGTCGTATCCGTAGGCCGAGTTGTCGGCCGGGTAGTAGTAAGGGATGGCGTAGCTTCCGCCATAGGAACCGCGGCCGTTGTAGTGGGTGTATCGGTTCCGGCTCTGGAAGTAGCGGCCGTAGCCGTAGTGATATTGGAAGTTATAGTTCGGCAGCGAGGTAACGCTGGGCAAGGGCGGCGGCAGATGCGACGCGCCAATCCCGCCAATCGAGGTCACGCTGGGCGCAGGCGCCAGGAAGTGTCCGTTGTAGGTGCCGGGGGGATGGGGCCCTCCATTTTGCGCAACGGCGGGCAGCGCGACCAAAGCCACCGCGAGGAACATCCCCAGGAGAACACGAGTATTGCCAATTGCTGGCCGCACGGCTTGGCCTCCGACCACCCCCACTATATTCCAACTCTTTAGATGATGAAAAGTTTCTATCGGGTGCGGGAACTCAGGTTCATGAGCGAGTAAACGTCGATCATGGCATTGGCGATGAGCACGCCGAAGACGACGGCGTTGGCCGCCAGTGCGAAACGGCTTTCCAGCAGGTCGGCCGATACGCCTGCCATGAAGAGCATAAGAAATATCAGCGCCGCAAACATGAAGACAAATGCCGCGAACTGCATGCGCAGCGCCACGCTAAACAGCAGAATCGTAACCAGCAGAGGCGCAGCCGTGCCGAAGAAACGGGTCCGCTTCCAAACCGCAAAGGTAACCAGCGTCACGACGGTCAGGATGGGCAGGCCCAGCCCGTTGCCGCGGAAGAAGTCGGACGCCGTCCAGGAGAAGCCGGGCGAAACAAACTCCCGCGAGCCTATTTCCAGCCAGTCGGCGCTGCGCAGCGCTCTGGCGTAGGCCGCGACGTTGAAATCGTAGAGGGCTGACATCAGCAGCAGGCCGACCACGCAGGCAGCGGCGAAGATCACGAACGCCGCCGCCGGCCGCACGTGTCCCACCCAAAGCATGAATAGCAGCGCCGGTAGCAGCAGCACCCATAACGAGAACTGAGCTCCGACGCAGATGGCAATGGAGAGTCCCATCAGCAGAATGCGCCGCCAGTTCCACAGCACGACTTCGCGTGGCGCGTAGAGCGTATGCGCCACCGCGATGGCGGTGAAGACGAGCCCGAAGCCTCCCCAGGCGCCCACCACCGCCGGCCCGATTTCGCCGGCCGCGCCGATGGTGAGCGGCGAGAAGCAGTACAGGATCAGCGCGACATAGCCGCCAACATTGCCGTAGAGGCGTCGCGCCACATACCACAGCGAGGCGCCCAGGGCGAGCCCGGCCATGAGGAATGGCATCCGGAGCAGCAGGCGGTAGTCGTTGAATTCGGTGACGTGCTTCTCGACCCCGCTGAGGCGGGCGGCGACTCCGGCCATCAGCGGCACCAGCGCCGTGTGCTGCGCGTTATTGCCGCTTGCCAGCCGCTCCAGGTGCAGCAGCCCGGCCTCGATGTAAACACTTTCCGTCGCCGCCAACGGCTGGTGCACCATGAACCAGACACACTGCAGCGCGAACATCAGCAGAAACGCCAGCGCAACCAGTTGCGGAACGCCGACACGGGCAGGCAGGGACCGGGAAGACATGAAGACTTGTTGTAACACACGGCGGGAGTCGCACGGACGCAACGCGGCTGCCGCACTAACCCTCAGATGTCCAGGTTCTTCACGTCCAGCGCATTTTCTTCGATGAATTTCCGGCGTGCCTCGACGTCCTCGCCCATCAGCGTGGTGAAGATGGTTTCGGTCTCGGTGATGTCTTCCAGCTTCACCGAGAGCAGGGTGCGGCGCTCGGGGTCCATCGTGGTCTCCCAGAGCTGCGTCGAGCTCATCTCGCCCAGGCCTTTGTAGCGCTGGACGTCGTAGTCTTTCTTGCCCTCGTTGAAGATGTAGTCGAAGAGCTCACGGGCCGACGTTTTCTCGACCGTGCCCGCTTCCGTGCTCTTGCGCTTGGCTGCCCTGGGCGCTTTCTGCTCGGCCTTCTCCAGGTCGGCCCGGGCGGCGTCGCTCAATTCCTCGCTGCCGTTGCCGCCGCCGTTCTTTTTCACTGGCTCGACGATGTACGGCGGCTGCATGTAGTGCTCGATCTGCTTGTACTTCGACATCATCTGCCGGTACTCGGGCGTGGAGGCCAGCTCCCAGTTAACGACGTGCTCGGCGCCTTGCGCATTGACGAACGACAGCGCCCAGAGGCTATGCTCTTCCTCGAAATGCGGGTCTTTGACCTTGATCTGCCTCTCCTTCTCAAGCGCCTTCAGTGCCTTGTACAGGATGGTTATCTTCGCCGGCGGCTTCTTGCTTTCGCCTTCGAAGTCCACGCGCTTTACCAGGTCGGCCCGGGAAATGACTTCCGTGACCTTCTCGTCGCGGATCCGCTTGTCGACCTTATCGAAGAAGCCGATGTAATCGTTCAGGGTAGTCATGAACTTGGTGAGCGGAGCGCCTTCCAGCATGGCCGCACCCTCGCCATAGCGCACCACGATGCCGTCGGCGGCGCGCTTCACCATGACCTTCACCATCTCGACATCGTTCTTGATGTACTGCTCGAACTTTCCCTTCTTGATGCGGTACAGCGGCGGCTGCGCGATGTATACGTGGCCGCGCTTGATCAGCTCATCCATGTGGCGGAAGAAGAAGGTAAGCAGCAGTGTACGAATGTGCGAGCCGTCGACATCGGCGTCGGTCATCAGGATGATCTTGCCGTAGCGCAATTTGGAGATGTCGAAGTCGTCTTTGCCGATGCCGGTGCCCAGCGCCGTGATCATGGCGCGGATTTCTTCGTGGCCCAGCATCTTGTCGTAGCGCGCCTTCTCGACGTTGAGGATCTTGCCCTTAAGCGGCAGAATCGCCTGGAAGCGGCGGTCGCGTCCTTGCTTGGCGGTGCCGCCGGCGCTCTCGCCCTCGACCAGATACACTTCGCAGCGCTCCGGCTGACGCTCGGAGCAGTCGGCCAGCTTGCCCGGCAGTCCGCCCCCGTCCAGCGCGCCCTTGCGGCGTGTCAGATCGCGGGCCTTGCGCGCGGCCTCGCGAGCGCGTGCCGCTTCAATTGCCTTGTTGATGATGCGCTTGGCAACCGGCGGGTTCTGGTCGAAGAAGCCGCCCAGGCGCTCGTTCACGAATGCCTGGACGATACCTGCGATATCGGAGTTCAGCTTGCCCTTCGTCTGACCTTCAAACTGCGGCTGCGACAGCTTCACGCTGACAACCGCCACCAGGCCCTCGCGAACATCGTCTCCCGTGAGGTTCTCCTTCACGTCCTTGAACAGCCCGAGTTGCTGACCCGCGTAGTTGATGGTGCGCGTCAGGGAGGTGCGGAAGCCCGACAGATGCGTACCGCCATCGACCGTATTGATGTTGTTGGCGAAGCTGAAGACGGTTTCCGAGTAGCCGTCGTTGTATTGCAGCGCAATCTCCATGGCCACGCCGTCGCGCTCGGCTTCCATGTAGATCGGCTTCTCGTGCAGCACGCTCTTACCGCGGTTCAGGTGCTTGATGAACTCGGCGATGCCGCCGTTGTACTTGAACTCGGCCTTCTTGGGCTCGCCTGTCTTGGGATCGGTGGTGCGCTCGTCGGTAAGCGTGATCAGCAGGCCCTTGTTCAAGAAGGCCAGCTCGCGCAGACGCTGCGCCAATGTGTCGTAGTTGTACTCAGTCGCGGTGAAGATTTCCTGGTCGGGCACGAAGTGGACTTTGGTTCCGCGCTTCTTGGTAGTGCCCGTCTTCTTCAGCTTCGAGCTAGGCTCGCCTTTGGAGTAAGTCTGCTCCCATACCGATCCGTCGCGCCAGATTTCCAGCTCCAGCAGGTGGCTAAGCGCGTTCACACAGGAGACGCCCACTCCGTGCAGTCCGCCGGAGACCTTGTAGGTGGACGAGTCGAACTTTCCTCCGGCATGCAGCATGGTCATGACCACCTGTGCGGCGGGCAGGCGCTCGCCATCCACGTCCATTTCGTCTACGGGAATGCCGCGGCCGTTATCGATGACGGTAATGGAGTTGTCGATGTGAATGGCGACTTCGATCTTGTCTGCGAAGCCGGCCAGCGCTTCGTCTACCGAGTTATCGACGACCTCGTAGACCAGATGGTGTAGCCCCATCTCGCCGGTTGAGCCGATGTACATGGCCGGGCGCTTGCGGACCGCTTCCATTCCCCCGAGAACTTTGATCGAGTCGGCGGTGTAGTCGCTGTCATTGCCGTTATTGCCATTTTTTGCGGGAAGTTTTTCGGCAACCGGCTCAGTCAGCTTGCCGGTTTCCGAAGCCGCCGCAGCGGCTAATCGCGAATCTTTCGAGGCCATCCTGCTCCATTCGTTCGGCAACCGGCCTCGTCAGGCGGGTGCCAGCTTCAGCGCGGATGCGGCGGGGTACAAGTCGCCCCTACAGATACTCGTATCTAGTAGAGGTTTCAGTAACTTACAGCCGCAATCACCTACACTGATTGTAGCATAAAGGAGGCTCGCTTTCGATCTCTGAAGGGCGGTGCAAGTCGCTTGAACACAATGACTTAGGCGGCCTACAGGTTATCCACAAATGTTCAGCACAACTAAAGCAACTCTCACCGGAATCTTACTGTGTTTGGTTACAGTTTCGTAACTCCGACGAGCCTTGGCCCAACTCAAAGACAAGATCGAAAACGTTCTCAACGAGACCAGAATCCTGGTCCTCGGAATTCAAATCCTCATCGGCTTCGGCTTTCGTGGATTCTTCGAGCCCGGCTTCGAGAAGATGGCGCCCTTTGCGCAGCAACTACAACTGGCGGCTCTCGCCCTGATGCTGCTGGGCCTGGGCGTGCTGCTGATGCTCGCGCCCTACCACCGCATCGTGTTGCATGGGCGCAATACAGCTACCCTGCATCGGCTGGCGACTGCAATCGTGACTACGGGATTGTTTCCCTTTGCGATCGCCATGGGGCTGAGCTTCTTTCTCGGGGCGCACTGGGTGCTGAGTACGGCAGGTGCAGCCATCCTAAGCGGGATCGTGCTGGCTTTGACCCTGACGTGCTGGTACGGAGTGGAACTGATTGCGCGGCGGCGCAGGCTTGGACATCTCCATCTGTACGCACTGCTTGATCCTCTACAGGAGGTGGATATGCAGCAGGAACAAGAGACCGACCTGACGACGCGGGTTAAGCAGGTATTGATCGAGTGTCGCGTGGTGCTGCCCGGGGCGCAGGCGCTGCTCGGGTTTCAGCTGATCATTATGTGGATGACCGCGTTCTATAAGATTCCGCAGCTCTGGAAGGTGCTGCACCTGGCAAGCCTCACCAGCATCGGAATCTGCACCGTGCTGCTGATCACGCCCGCTGCCTATCACCGTATTGTGGAGCAGGGCGAGGACAGCGAGATGCTGCACCACATTACTGCGCGCCTGCTGCTATGGGCCATGGTCTTTCTGGCGCTGGGAATCTGCGGGGACTTCTATCTCGTTTCACGAATGACCGGGTTGAGCAATGGGCTGAGCATCGGCCTCGCCATCGCCATGCTGGCATTCTTCTATGGCGCATGGTTCGCGTACAGCTACTGGAAGAAACTGCATGTCGCCGACCGGCGCCTGACCGAGTCGCACCTGAAACAGCGCGATGCGGCATGAGCTTACGAAGCTATCCCTTGCAGGCCATTAGCGCGATCCGATTCCTCCCGCGCCACTCGTAACCGCAAATACGCGCCTGATCTTCACTGTCAGAAATCGTCATCGACGAACTAGACGGCCTGCGTGCAGAAGGCGCAGCGGGTCGCGTCCAGAGCGATATCGCTCTTGCACTGCGGACACTTCTTCTTGTCGGGCAGCGCCTGCTTTTCGAAGCGCTTCATTAGCACGTTCACCGGCAGCACCACAAAGTAATAGACAGCCGCGGCAATCAGCAGGAAAGAAATCACCGCATTAATGAAGTCGCCGTAGAGGAACTTTGAATTGTTGACCGTGAAATAGAGGGTGGAGAAATCGGGCTTCTGCACGATGGCCGCAATGATCGGCGTCAGCAGGTCCTTGACGAAGGCTGTGACCACCGTGCCGAAAGCCGCGCCGATCACGACACCGATTGCCAGATCGACCACGTTGCCGCGCAGAACAAAATCACGAAAGCCTTTGAACATGAGTGTCCTCCGTCTTAGCGGCCAGCGCCGCGCATGAAACGAACTTGATTCCAAGCTCCAATGGGCATCAACCTACGCGATAGAGGAAAAAAAGTCTAGGCCGCCGGCAGGGCGAACGCGATGTGGTCGCGATCTCGGCTGCTAGTTCATCTCATTGGTGCAGACGTTGCTAACTGGTTGACGCAGGCATTGCTAGCTGGCGCCGCGGGCCTGCCTTGCGATCTGCCGGTCGCGTGCCTTCATCCAGGGCCGGAGCATGGCGTACACACTCGCCAGTCCCGCCACGAACAGCACCAGGAACAGGCCGATCACGCTCCACTGCGAACGCACGGGCAACTCGCCGAGGTGGAGGAACGGCGCCAGATAACTGGTGCGCACCTGTTGCCGTACGATCACCATTACCACCAGCGTCAGCAGGGTCGCACCGATGCCCAGGCGCGCGTGTACCAGCGTCTTCTCGGTTTTCGCCGCGAGTATCACGTGCATAATCGCCGCCAGCGGCAGCAGCATGCCGAGACCAATCATTGACGCGGCCAGCGCACTGCCGGTAAACAGGTCCATGAGTACGGGATGCGGCAGCGCCATCAGAAACCATATTCCGATGATGTAGTTCAGCACCGTCGGCGCCGCGAACCAGTGCGCGCCGCGCTGCAGCAGCCAGCGACCGTACTCGGTTGAGCGCGTCCATACCCCCGCAGCAAAGACGAACAGGCCGGCAATGGCAAACGCCCCCAGCATGAAATGCAAATAGCGGGGTACCAGCGTCGGCTCGCCCCAGCTGAGGTGCAGTCCGGTCGCGCTCCTGCGATAGAGCGCCAGCCAGCGCTGCGGTGTGAGCATCAGGGTGAAATTGTTGACGTAAACGAAGCCGATGCCCAGCAGCAGTCCGAGCGAAAGCCACAGCGCGCCCGAGCGCTCCGGATGCGACTTGCTGTAATAAGTCGCGTAGTAGGCCACGATCAGCGCCGGTACTATGGCGATCCAGAAAGCTCCGATAAGAATCGAACTGGCATAGAGCAGATTGCCGTACAACACCTGCACGAACAGCAGCGCCGCCACGCCCAGCGTGATCGTGAAGGCCAGCGCGACCGGCAGAACGCGCAGCAGGTCGCCCGCCAGGCGTGCGGCGAATGCATCTTTCTTGCGCCGCAGCGTGCAAATCAGCGCGATGGCCGTGCCGCCGACCGTCAGGTTCATGGCTATCAAATGCAGCAGGAAGGTGAGCAGGAGCAGGGCCATGAGCAGCCACAGCGGCCCGGGCAGAGGCATGGGATCGGGGTTCGGTAGCGGAAGATTATGCATAAGTTGCGTTCCAATTTCGTGCGCTTGCGCTAATTTGGCGCGCCGCTTTGCAGGAAGGCCGCCAGCGCATTGCGCTCGCGCTCGCTGCCATGAAAGGCCGGCATATCGGAGTTTAGCGAATCCAGCTGCTGCAGCAATCCGTCGATCGCGTCAATTTCGGTCCCGGCCAAAGTCAGCGGGCGGAACTTCCCTCCTACAGTGTGGCACATCGAACAGCGCTGCTGAAATACCTCATGTCCCAGCTCAGCGTTTGGCGGCTGCTCTTCCCCGCCTTGCGACAACGATGCGAGAAAGGCTCCAACCGCGGCGCGGTCGCGCTCATTGCCGGCGAAGGGCGGCATTGTCCCGCGCAACAGGGGCAAGTGCTGCAGGATGTCGGTTGCGAACTCGGGACTCCATCCATGCACCCGCGGCGCCATGGCGCGGTATCCGTTCACGCTATGGTAGGCGCCGCACTGGATCGCGAACATCTCCCGGCCTTCTGCGACCTGGTCGGAAGATTGGCCGTCCATCCATTTCGCACTGTTGGCAAGGCCCGCGGCAGTTAGAGTCGGGAAGCTCGCGAGGCGAAGGTCGTTCGCGTAGATATAGCCGCCGATGACAAACGGTTTGCGTGCCATCTCGCGCGTGTACTCGCCGGTGGCCATGACGGTGAATCCGCAAAGCAGGATCAGCGCCACCACAGGCGCGCGCAGCCACACAGGTTTGGCCACAGCAAACAACGCGGCCAGCACAAAGCTCAGTGCGGCGGCGAAGATACCCAGCCGGATGACGTGCTGCATCCCCGGCAAAAGATCGGTGAGGTAGATCCTCGACTCCGCCGGCAATGAGGCGAAGTACCAGCGCGCCGGAAGAACCAGGAAGGCGGTGCCCAGCATGATCCAGATGCCGGCATAGCGCAGCACGCGCTCTCGTATCGGGCTCGTCAGCCCCACCCCCGTGATTAGTCCAAACATGCCCGCCAGCGCGACCGACATGCCCGTCCGCAGCACCAGCGACGGCCAGTAGGTCGGATTGAAGAAGCCGTTCCAGAAGGCGTGGGTCTGGAGCCAGTGCCCGGCGTCAACATGTAGGTGATGATGCCATTGATGATCGCCAGGCTCGCCCACGCGGCAGCGAAGTACACCCAGCCGACGGCCATGTGGGTTGCGCTGTCCAGGCGGTCCCAGCCGTACGCATAAATCAGCGCCGCCGTGATCTCGACGAAGAAGAAGACCCATTCGATCGCCCAGCCCCAGACGAAGGTATGTATCAGCGACGACGTGGCCTCCGGACTGACCAGTCCGATGGTGAACCAGATACCGACACCCGTCACCGCGCCAAACACCAGAGTCAGCAGCGCGAAGAAAACGGAATGCCGGCGCACGTAAGCCAGCAGGCCGGCATTGTTGAGGCGACGCGCCCTGCTCTCCAGCAGCACCAGATAGGCGCCGCCGCCCACCGCGAAGTGCGAGACGAACACGTGCACCACGGCCACTAGCGCAATCAGCAAGCCGCCGGGAAACCCAATTTGCCAGAGTGGATAATTCATCAGGATGGATACCGTAATCATAGACTCACGCTGCAGGCGCACTGCAGTCAGTGATGGCGGTCACAACGAGCATGGCGTGTGCCGGTCGAGCGCTGGGCGCGTTCGCCGCTATCTGCGTGCAATAATTAATGCAGCACAGCCGCGGAGGGATGTGTGAGCGGTTGAAACAGGCGGTCTTGAAAACCGCTGTACTCGAAAGGGTACCGGGGGTTCGAATCCCTCTCCCTCCGCCAGCAAGTCTCAAAAGCAGAGAAACTCTGGTTCTCCGCCTCTAAACTGTGTGAAAATGGCCGGACTTTTGCGGTATTTGCACTAAGAACCGGACCAGAGAAAATGAACGCCGAGCTGCGTTGATCCCTTCACAATGATTTTTCTTCAGGCAGCCCGATCGCGAGTCCACTTTCAAAAACTCGTTCGGGCGAATGGTTCGCGATCACAATCCGAACACAGAGCGAAAGCCGCTTGACTTCTTGGTTTGCGGGAAGAGCGTCGCGTGGAAGGCATTCCAGAGCTTCGCTCTTTTCTCGTTTTCGGGTGTACAATCGATTTGCCGGTGGAAGCCGGTTGCTGTACCTCAGCGGAAGCTGAGCATTTCACTTCGCCTGTACGGCGGGGGACATCATGGCTTTAAAGATCAAGAACCAGGGCGCCAGCCCTGAGACCGACGTTGCCGCCACCTTTAAAGAGCTTTCCAAAACAGCCACTTCACTAAACTTGGCGACCGATCGCCTCAATTCCGCTGTTCAGCAGGTCAATGAGGCGCTCAAAGAACTGAATCTGGGCGTTTCGTCTTGGACGACGTTTGACGTTGACGAAGACGGACCATTCTTGAGCAAAGAACAGATCGGCTACGACAAGTTAAACGGCAGGTGGAGCATTCTTCTTCGGAGCATTTTCGAGGACAGAGGCGCGCCGAGCGACCAACCGGAAGATGTCAGCACTTGGTTCTTTACAGAGGCACCCCGTCATATGCGCCTCAAGGGCATAGGCCATCTACACAAACTACTCGCGCAGCTCAATGAAGACGCCGAGAATACGGCGAGAAACATCATTATGAAGAGCGTCGAGGCTGAGCAGTTCGCCAAGGCAATTTACAGGCTCGCTGATGAGGAATCCGAGAAGAAAATGCCGCCGACGGAGGACAAGTAGATGCCTGCCCTCACATCGGCGGTAACCGAACGGTTTTCATCGGCACCCGCGCTGCTTTACGTCGTGATCGGCGCCGTCGTTTCGATCATTTTGATTGCGCTGTTCAGAAAAGATTTCGTCAAGGCGTGTGTCTGGTGCCGATTTTTCGGCTTCTCCATCGAGGCCGGCAACAGCAACGTGACCTGACCGGCGAATTTTGTACCAGGTGGAAAGTTAGAGAAACTGGTACAAGAGGAGCTGGAGAATGGCACAGAAGAAGCACGGCGCGGAGCAGATCGTTACCATCCTGCGGCAGATCGAAGTCGAACTAGCCAACCAC
>DASRGM010000215.1:0-14642 GCA_035651035.1 Terriglobales bacterium | reverse complement strand
GCGCTGGCGTATTCGCTGAACGTGACCGCGCTGCCGCATCGCACGTTGGGATATCTGACGGTGTGGCCGGAGGGACAGCAGCGGCCTCTGGTCTCCACCTTGAATGCGCAGACGGGCGCGACGACGGCGAACGCGGCGCTGGTAACCGGCGGGGTGGGCGGCGAGATCGCGGCCTACGCCAGCGATGACACCGACATGCTGGTTGACGTGAACGGCTACTTCGCGCCGATTGGGCCGGGCGGCATGTCGCTGTATACGATCACGCCGTGCCGCGCGCTGGACACGCGCTCAGGACGAGGCGCCTTCCAGGGGACCGCGCTGTTTGACATCGTGGACAGCGGCTGCGGCCTGGCCGAGGCGGAGGTCTACGTGATGAATGCGACCGTAGTGCCGCAGGGGCCGCTGCAATACCTGACGATCTGGCCGACAACCGAGATGCGGCCATCGACCTCGACGCTCAATGCCGCCGACGGGGTGATTACGTCGAACCTGGCGATCGTGCCCAACATCGACGGATGGCTGGATGTGTTCGCGCCCAATGCGACCAACCTCATTCTGGATGGCTTCGGGTACTTCGCGCCGTAGGGTCCGAGGCGTCGCGATGTCAGCCGTGAGCGCGCGGCCGAAGCCGCGAGCGTCCTGTGTCGTCCCCACGGGACTCTGTTCCATTTCTGCCTTGTCCCCCAGCGCTGAAGCGCTGGGCTAACCTGTGTTGCACCTACGGCGCTTGTCCGAAGCTCCCCACCACGGGCCGCGGCTCAAAGCAGGTCCGAAATTAGCTCTCGCTGTCGAGAATCAGCTGCGGGGATTGCTCGCGCAAGCTTCGAAAATCGGGCGCTTAGATCATCGATCTCAGCGCCCAAATTGCTTACGGCCCGAAGTAGCTGGAGATGTCCAGAATCAGCTGCGTGGGATTGCTGGCGTAGGCGTCGATTTCGTTCGTCGTGCCGTCGAGGACGATGGCCAGGTTCGACGTGACCGCGCCATCGTACGAATTCAAGTTCGACGTTGGCGGCTGCTGCTGACCGTCAGGCCAGAGCGTGAGGTAGTAGAGCGCTGCCGGCGGCACCACGGTCGCATTCACCACGTAGGCCTGCGCGGCGGTGGTGAGGGCGCAGGGACCAACGATCAGCGACTCCTGGATCCTGCCCGAAAAGAGCCCGGTGGTTTTGCGCGTGTCGAGTGCGCGGCATGGTATCAGCGCGTAGAGGTTCAGCGGATTCGCTCCGGAGGTTGGCGGCGCGAAGTAGCCGTTAACGTCCAGCACCAGGTCGCTATCGTTGTTGACGTAGGCCTCAATGTCGCCGTTTGTGCCCGGCTTGATGATGGCCGCGTTGGCCACCACAGTCCCGGTGGTCGCGTTGAGCGTGGAAACCAGCGGCCGCGGCTGACCGGCCGGCCATAGCGTGAGGTATCCCAAAGTCTGGTGCGGGACTGCTGTCGCATTGAAGGCGTATGCCTGTG
The DNA here is from genome assembly GCA_035651035.1 of Terriglobales bacterium. Classification (GTDB taxonomy): domain Bacteria; phylum Acidobacteriota; class Terriglobia; order Terriglobales; family Acidobacteriaceae; genus Bog-257. The sequence goes on along the minus strand of DASRGM010000215.1, from coordinate 13,178 downwards.
CCGACGGCGGTATCTGGCAGGTGCCCGAAAGAACCGGGAAATCCCTGGCAACGCCGGCGCTGAGGTAAGGGCCGCCCAGCGGACCTTGCGGTCGGCGCGTGTCCACCAGGCGACACGGATTGCCGAGCGGGAAATACGCCAGCGTCGAGCTGCCGGGCGTAATGAAATATCCGTTGATGTCGAGAATGACGTCGGTGGTGTCGGTGACGAAGACGCTGACAGCCGCCGTGGTGCCGGAGGGGACGATGGCTGCGGTGGCCTTGATCCGCCCATCGTAGGAATTCAAAGTGGAGACCACAGGCTGCGGCTGGCCGGTCGGCCAGATCGTAAGGTAGCCCAGAACACCATGCGGAACTACCGTGACATTCAGCGCATAAGCGGCCGCATTCGCCGGGATGCCCGGGCACGGTCCTTGCGGGATGGCGAAGCTTCGAGAGGTGTTGGCTTGCAAGGTAGGCCCGCCGAATGGGCCGTTGGCCAGTCGCGTGTCGACCACGCGGCAGGGATTCACGCTGACGAACTGCAGCGGCACCGCCTGGTTGAAGGTCGCGGTGACGGTTTGATTGCCCAGCACTGCGACGTTGCAGGCATAGCCGGAGGTGGAGTCGCATCCGCTCCAGCCTGCATAGACGGACCCCGGATCGGGGATGGGCTGCAACGTTGCCGGCCAGCCGATGTAATAGCTGCTCGAACAGGTGCCGCCGCAATTGATCTGGCCGTCGGCGCTGGTGACTGTACCTGTGCCGCTGCCGGTCTTGGCAATCGTCAATGTCGCCTGCTGAAAGCTCAGCACCACGAAGCTGACGTAATGCGCGGCCTCGACGTTGCCGGCCACGTCGACACTGTAGTAGCCCATGGTGTGCGGCCCTGGCTGGCTGTAGGAAAACGGGCCGTTATAGGTCTGCACGGGATTCGAATCGATCTGATAATGAGTAGCGGCCACGCCGCTCAAGTCGTCGCTGCCGGTCAATGTGACCTGCACCATCGGCTGATAGTAGCCGTGAAACAATGTGCCGTTCAGGGCGACGGCGGTAATGGGCGGAACGTCGTCGTAGCAGATGGGACCGTAGGTTGCGTCGGCGCTGGGCTGGCCGGCGTTATCCCAGGAGCGCACGTTGGCGGTGTGGCAACCCTCGCCGGCCGCGGTGAGATGAAGCGAGCCGCTGCCTGCATTGGGCACCATCGGCCCGCTGTAGTAGGAGTTGCCGGAGCCGGGCGTCGGCTCGTCATAGTCATCGCCAGGGTCGGCATCCCACAGCGCACTGTAACCCGCAATCCCGACAGGACGATGTCCATTGCTCGACGTGTCGGATAGATTCCAGTTCACCACCTGATCGGAATTGAACCACACGCCGGTCGGCGGGCCCGAAAACGAGATGTTCGGGCCGCTGAAATCGCCTGCTACGTAAGTATTGATCGCCCATGCCAACTGCAGCATGTTGGCGGAGCCCCAGCCCGTCACCTGATCCAATCCCGGTTCGGTGCAGAACGGCGTCAGGCCATATCGCTGGGTGATGTCGTTTCCGTTGCACCCCTGCGTGATGTCATAAAACGGGTAGTGCGCCGCGAAGGGCTGGTTCAAGCCTTCGAAATATAACGCTGGCTTGGCGTCGCCCAGCGGCGCGCAAGGGGAAGAGAGATTCGAGCCGCAGGTGTTGCCGACGATATTCTGGATGTAGAGCAGGTAAGCGTTTTCCTGCGCGTAGAAGCCGGCCATCTGGGGTGCCGCGATGCTGGTGCCGCCCGTTGCCTGCAGCGCTCCCTGGTAGAAAAACGCGTCCGGAGTGTCGATTCCGTCGGCGTTGAGCGCGATATCGGGTAAGCCGCGGCTGCCTGGGCCGCAGGCGGTATATCCCGCATAGGGCAGGCCGGAATAGAACTTGCTGCAGCCGCCTCCGCTGCCTCCGTCATTGTAGGCGCAGCCGTAAGGCCCACCGCTCCAGGCGACCTCGCCTTGATAGCTGCCGGCCGACAAGGTCAACGACGTTCCGCCCGCAGCGGTCACGTTGGGGTCGCTGGCCGGATAGTCCACCGAAAGGTGATCGGCGCAATCGTCGGTGGCGCCACCGTCACCGGAGGCGACCACGACGGTCCAACCCTCCCCGGCTAACTGGCTGAAGATGGCATGGTAGGCCGCCATGGTGTTCTGCGGGATGCCGTAGGTCTCCGCTCCTCCCCAACTGATGCTCAGCACCCGCGTATATCCGTCGGACAGGATCTGATTCACCACGTCGATCAGGATGTCGTAGGTGCCGCGAAAGCCCTCGTAGACGTAAACCTTGCCCGTGTCGGAGGAGGTGTGGAAGCTGTTGGCCATCGCCGTCGTCCACTCGACATCCAGCGTCGTCTCCGGGCTTCCGAGCACCGGCGTGCCATCCACGTCGATGACCTGTACGTTATGCGCGAGATACGGATAGGTCGCGAGAAATCCGTTCAGGTCGCTGTCGCTGAAGGTGTACCAGATGGCGATAGCAATGGAGGACTGCGGCGGCGATTGCCCCGGATTGCCCAGCGGATTACAGCAGTGGCCAAGGTTCTGCAGCGCCGCGTAGTCGTAGGCGGTTGAGCTGTACAGATCGGCCGGGCCATAGGGATCGGATGGGCCGTAGGGAGTGGGCCGCTCGAGCGGACCGCCGCCCTGCGCGAGCCTGGCCATCGCCTGGTCGAGTTTGGAGCGATCGCCATCGCCTTGCAATAAGCGGCCGACCGCGTAGGCCGGGCCGGGCGAGTAGTCGGGGACTTGGGGCTCGTCGTCCATGCTCCCGCCGCGCGAAGCACGATGAGGCACATCGATATCGTTGAGGCCAAGGATGGTCGTTACCACTGCAGAAAATCTTGCCGGCAGCGTAGGGTCGCGGTCATTGGAGTAGCAGCTCCGGCGCCCCACTGCATAGGTGTTGATGGTCACGTTCAGCGCCTTCTCAATTACGCCGGCGGGCGCTTCGACATCGACAATCAGGCGGTTCGCGTAGCGCTGCGTAACCCTCAGACCTTGCGCCTGCGCCCAGGCAACCACGTCCTGCTCGTTCTGCGCCGGCGGGGCGAAGCGCCGGTTCCACTCTTCATGGCTGAGGTACTGATGGAAGTTCGGCGAAGCCGGGTCTTGCAGTTCGCGCAGGAACTGCTCCTCTTCTGCCATGTGCGGCGGTTGCAAAGCGATGGCCAGGCGCAACATTTTGCCTGGATCGTAATGAGCGATGTAGCGCGCCGAACCATCACGCAGTGCCCTGGGAGTTACAGCGAGCGTGATCCCCTCCTGCGCGGCCAGAGGACACGTCAGGCCGGCAACCACGAAAAACACGATCAAGGCTGGCTTCGGGAAGTAGAGAAATGCGGCGGCGCGCAAACGCGGCACAAGAAAGCGATTACTGCCAATGCGGGGCATCGGGCCCAAACTCCTGGCCGCCTGCAGGGGGAGCGCAACTACATTTCCTCAGGTTTGGCGGATTGAGAGTAGCACAATCGCATGGACGCCGGAAGTTCTAAAACGCGCGTCTGACCGCAATAGGTAATGCCGCGGTAACCGCTACGTAAAAACGCTTATTTCGATCGCAACGTCTCCGCTCCTGCGCCATCGGGGTCCCGTTTGTGGTCGGCTGGCTATCCTGACCGCGCGCGACGATGGCGCTTCCGAACGCTACAAATGTATAGTTCTGGTCATCGATCGCCAGGCTGGCTCTGGGATTGCGCTAAACATCATGCCCAAACCGCTCGTGCTCATCATTCTCGATGGCTGGGGCTACGCGCCGCCGTCGAAGGCGAACGCCATCTCGCTGGCGCGCAAGCCCAACTACGACCGACTGCTGGCGGAATTTCCCAACACGCTTATCCACACCAGCGGCCGCTACGTTGGGTTGCCCACCGGGCAGATGGGCAATAGCGAGGTCGGCCACCTCAACATCGGCGCCGGCCGCGTCGTCTACATGGACATCACCAAGATCGACGTGATGATCGACAACGGCGAATTCTTCCGCAACCCGGCGCTGCTCCACGCCATGACCGCGGCCCGCACCGGCGAACGGCGGCTGCACCTGTTCGGCCTGCTCTCCGACGGTGGCGTGCACTCGCACCAGAACCATCTGTATGCGCTGCTGCGGATGGCAAAGGAAAACGGCGTGGAGCGCGTCTTCGTGCACTGCTTCATGGACGGGCGCGACACCCTGCCCACCAACGGCGCCGGCTACATCGAGCAGCTGCAGCAGAAGATGCGCGAGTACGGCGTGGGCCGCATCGCCACCGTCAGCGGGCGCTACTATGCCATGGACCGCGACCGCCGATGGGAGCGCGAGAAGAAGGCCGTCGACGCCATGCTCCAGGGCGATGCGGAGAGCCGCTACCGCGATCCCGTGCAGGGGGTGAAAGAGTCGTATAACCGCGACGTCACCGACGAGTTCATCGTGCCGTTCGTGCTCACCGACGAGCGCGGCGAGCCGGTGGCCACCATTCGCGATGGCGATGTCTGCATCAACTTTAACTTCCGCGCCGACCGCGCGCGGCAGATCACGCGCTGCCTCTGCCGCAACAGCCACTTCACCCCGCAGGACGGCCGCGAGCTGGAAGGCGCCGAGGACCTAGACCGCGTGATTCCGCGCGATCGCGTGCCGCACGAGCTTACCTACATCTGCATGACGCAGTACGACAAGCATTTCACGCTGCCCGTGGTATCGCCGCCGGAGTCGCTGACCAACATCCTCGCCAATGTCATGGCCGACCGCAGCATGCGCAACCTGCGCGTCGCTGAGACGGAGAAGTACGCGCATGTCACCTACTTCTTCAACGGCGGCGTGGAAACGCCCTTTGCCGGCGAAGACCGCGTGCTGGTTCCCTCTCCCAAAGTCGCGACCTACGATCTTAAGCCGGAGATGTCGGCGCAAGGCATCGCCGATGCGGTGATCAAGGCCATCGGCGACGGCACATTCGACGTGATGGTTGTCAACTTCGCTAACGCCGACATGGTGGGACACTCCGGCAAGATTCCGCCGACAATTGCGGCGGTGGAAACCGTCGATGGCTGTCTGGGGCAGATCTACAATGCGCTGCGGCAGCGAGGCGGGGAAATGATCGTCACCGCCGATCACGGCAATGCCGAGCAGATGATCGATCCGGCCACCGGCGGGCCGCAGACCGCGCACACCACGAATCCCGTGCCGTTCATCGTGGCCGCTGAGCACGCGGTGACTGCGGCAAATCACCAGGGGGACGCGCGACGCTTCACGCTACGCCCCGACGGCGCGCTGCAGGACATCGCACCGACCATGCTGGGCATTCTAGGCGTTCCGCAGCCGAAGGAGATGACCGGGCGGGACTTGCGGGTACTGGCGGCGCGCTCCGATTAATCCCTGGACGGCCACTCTCACTCGCTACGGCCGCATGGTCGATTCGAAACGGCGCTCCTTGTGGCGCTCCGCCAGGGCCAGCGCGATGCAGCGCTCCGAGCCGGCAAAGTCGCCCATCGCTTCATACGCGGTCGACATGCGTAGGAACGTGTCCGCGCGCAACTCCGCCAGCACTCCCCGATCGTTCTCGGTCACCGCGATGACATGCTGAAACTGCGCCAGCGCTTGGCGCGCGTCGCCCTGCCCGGCCTCGTAGACGCCGATGTGGTAATGCGGATAAGGCAGCAGCGGGTCCATTGCGGAAGCGGCGCGGAAGTGCACCATGGCATCTTCAGAGCGGCCCGAACGCTGCAGCGTTTCGCCCAGCAGGTTCTCGGCGGCGGAGTTGTTGCTGGTCACCTGCGCCGTGTGCGACCACAGCGCCAGGTCGCTCGACCAATAGCCAAGCTGGCGATGCGTCCCCACCATGAACAGCCCGAGCGTCACCACGCTGGCGGCCGCCACCCAGATGCGAGGCACATGGCGCAGCTGCGCCAGGTCGGCTGCGCTCCAGCAAAACGCAATGAACAGTCCCACGAAGGGCAGGTACGCGTAGCGGTCCGCCATCGCTTGTCCGCCGACCTGGACGAATCCGATCATCGGCACTAGCGCGCCCAGGAACCAGAGCCATCCCACAATGAGGTACCGGCGATTACGGAAGGAAAGCGCGACCGCCGTGGCCAGCAGCAGCAGCACCGACGCCTGCCACACCTGCTGCAGCTGAAATGTGCCGGGATGAGGATAGAACAACGCCAGATGCGCCGGCCAGATCGCCTTGCCGACATAGCGCGAATAGCTGATGAGGGCGTTGTCCACGCGCACCGGCCAGGGATAGAAACGCAGCGCCCCGCCCATCGCGCCACCGGCGCGTTGCGCGCGCACGGTAAGCACCGCGCTGACCGCCGACAAGGCCAGCAGCGGCAGCTTCTCCAGCACCAGCCAGAGGAAGCGCTTTTCGCGATTCGCTATTCGCTCTTCGCCGGAGGCGCCGAGGAACCGCGGTTCGCCATTCGCTGTTCGCTCTTCGCCGGAATCGTCACCGGACCTCTTCTGGCGAAAAGCGAAGGGCGAAGAGCGAAAAGCGATTCTTCCCAACGGCCAGTAATCCCATAGCAGCAGCAACAGCGGCAGCGTGATCACCTGCGGCTTCGACATCAACCCCAGCGCGTACAGGCCGGCAACCGTGCTGTAGCGCATCACGCCGGGCCGGCTCGCATACCAGCGGTAAGCGGCCAGAGCCAGCAGGAGAAAGAACATGCTCAGCAGGTTCTTGCGCTCGGCCACCCAGGCCACCGATTCGACGTTAATGGGATGCAACGCGAACAGCGCCGCCACCATGAAGCTGCGCCCGGCATAGCCGATAGCGCGCCACAACACCCAGAACAGCAGCAGCGCGTTGGCTACATGCAGCAGCAGGTTGACCTCATGGTGCCGGCCGGCGTTCAGGGCGAACAGGCGATAATCCAACGCGTGCGACAGCCACGTGACGGGATGCCAGTTGGCGGCATGGAAGGTAGTCAGCGACCACACCAGCGTGTCCCAGTTCAGTTGCTGGATGCGCAGGTTCTGGGTCACGTAATCGCCATCGTTCAGCGAGAGAAATGGCAGCGAGTGCACCGGGAAATAAATTGCGAAAGTTGCCGCCGCCAGCAGCAGCGCCAGCGCTGCTACGGCGCGTCGGGAGGCGCCCAGCGGGAAGATGCTGGTGCGTCGCGGCGCCGTCTGGGGCTCCGGCACCAGTTGCATCTCGGGCCGCGTCCTCGACGGATACCAACCGCCGGGCGGATCGAGCGGGTTGGTCAGATGCGAAGCCGGCATCGTGGTCCAGCCTGTGGCTGCAGGTTGCGAAGTTAGTATGCTCGCTATTCGGGAACGCCCGCAGACTCCGCTGAGGGACGTACTCGCTATCGGGCGACCACCGCCGTCACTCGTCAGCCATGCACGGTCGCTGGTGCAGACGCAGGCCCGAGTTTTTCGCTGGGAGCAAGCCGGCCCTGAGCTTCGGGGCCTGCTTTTTCAGGAAGGAACTGCAAGGCAATAACGCGATGCCGGAATTTTCTGCCGGCGGAAGTTTTCGCCTTCTTGAACACCACGGCCAGGCCGACGAAGTTCACGATGTCGACGGCACGATAGCTGGCGCAAGCATCGGCCGACCCAACCCCGGGGTACACTCCTCCCGTTGGCGGGATATGGTAGGTCAGATGGCAGTGGGAAGTCAACGGAGCCGCCCATTCGGTAGTGCCTCAGTTTGAAATCTGAGCGGTGGAAGGGCACGGCTTCAACCGTAGTGGAAGGGCACGGCTTCAGCCGCGGTGGAAGGGCACGGCTTCAGCCGCGGTGGAAGGGCACGGCTTCAGCCGTGCCGAAAGGCCGGCGATGGAGCAGGGGCTTTAGCCCCGGTCGCCGCGGCTAAAGCCGCCCTCCATGGCCCGTGGTTTAGCCGCGACTGAAGTCCGGCTCTTCCACCGCCCCTTGCGCGGGCAATTTGATGCTGGCATGATGGGCGGCAAGGTTTTCCAGCTAGCCTTCTACTCTCAATCGTGCCTGCATGTTCCGCTCCGGCAACATCTCGCTGGCCTGCGTCGTGTTTGCGCTGCTTGCGGCGGGCCTCGCCGGCGCGCAATGCCCTACGCCGGGCCCCGACTCCCCCTTCGTCCCCAAGCTGCCGGCCGAAAAGCGTGCCGCGGCTGAGCCGGTACTCCCCGAGGCAGGCCTGCTGTCAAACACGCACTACACCAGCCAGTTCTTCGGCTTCTCTTTCGAGCTGCCACTCACCGTCGACGGCCACCGCGTCATCATGCCGCTCATGCCGGAAAAGCGTCACGCGCTGCTGGCTTTGCAGTTCGAACACGGGCAGCAGTCGGGCTACATCCTGGTGACGGCCGAAGATCCGCGGCCCGGCTTTGACGTGAACATCCCGGAGGCGAGGCAGCGCGAGCTGGACAGCCTGGCGAGCACTCCCGGCGCGATGGCCGGAGTCGTTCCGGTGCCGGTCCCGCAGTTCATGCTGCGCAACGGACACTTCCATCATCGCTTCAGCCGCCGCGGGCGCAACTACGCCGCCGAATACTGGACGGGGATCAACAACTACCTGGTAAAGATTCTTGTGTTCACCAATGACGAGTCCTTCCTGCACAAAGCCAAGGACGCCATGAGCGATGCGCGCTTCTATTGCCCGCAGGACGATGGCACGCTGCTCGATAGCCAGGGCAAGCCGGTAATGGTGATGGGCGAGCCTTACGCCGGGCCGACGGTGCCGACCTTCCGCGTGGATGCGGCGCTGCACGACGAGCCCGGCAAACAGATTCCGGCCGGCGAATTTTCCGACGGCATTTATCGTAACCCCGAGCTCGGCTTTCAATACGCGCTTCCGGCGGGATGGAAGCCGGTGGTGAGCGAGCCGCTCGATCCGCCGACGGAGGCGACCGCGCTGCGCGAATACCGCTTTCTGCACGCCTGCTCGGCGACGCTGTTGCAGGCCATCCCGCCCGAGCAGAAGGTCAGCGAAGCCAATAAGGGCGCCGCCGTCGTGCCCCGCGCGCTCGATCCCAATTGCCTGGCGCTGCGCATCGCAAATTCGCTCACCGACAAACGTGGTGCAGACGAAGTGGCCGCCAGCTTCGAGGAGCTGCGCGAGTTCGGCCAGATCGGCTCCGATGAGCTGATCTCCATCGCCGGCCATCTGTTCATGGTGTTTCACGGCACCATCTCCACCGTGCCGCGCGGCGCCGAGCTGGGAGCGCGACACTCGCAAATCATGTTTGCCACGCGCTACAACAAGCTGCTGCTGGTGTGGACCTTTCTGGCGCCCGACGTAAGCGCGCTGGATGCGTTGCCGACCGGCGAGCTGACCTTCGAAGGCTCGCCCGCCATCCAGATGCACGCCGCCAAGGCGCTGGGCACCGACAGTGCGGCGCGTTGACGAACACGGGGAGTGCGGCTCCAGGCCGCTGAATACTCCGCATCAAATTTGTCTCGTAACAGGGCACGAGTTTACTCGTGCCGAAAGTACGATGATGGAACATGGCTCTAGCCCCGGTTTCCACGGCTAAAGCCGCCATCCATGGCCCGTGGTTTAGCCGGACTGAAGTCCGGCTTCTCCACCGCTGCCGATTCCAAACTGACCCGCTGAAAACTCCGCATCGAATGTGTCTCGTATCAGGGCACGACTTCAGTCGTGCCGAAAGTCGCTCGTGTTTTTCTCTTTTTTTGTCGGCTTCAGCCGACCCGCACGCATGTGACGTCGGCTGAAGCCGACTTCTGAGAGCAAGAAGGCATTGGTTCGGCACGACTGAAGTCGTGCCCTGATACAAAGCGCCGCAACAGATTACAAAGCATCGCAACTACGGACCAGCGGTCATGGAACCGAATGGCCGAAGGCGCTCGAAGGTTCGCACTCAGGCAGGCACGAGTCCCCCCTTTACTGTTCCGGCCTGAAGGCCCGCGTCCCACCATCCCGAGTTCCTCAATTTCCTCATCCACTCGGCCACCTCCGATTGCGAGCTGCCATCCAAACTTGCAGCCACTTCAGCCAATCTGGACGGCTTTGTTCCTGTTTCCGGCGGCTGCTTCCATGATCCCGACCCGGCTCCACATCGTTCTTGCGCGTACCAGCGCGTGGCTGCTTCTCACGTTGTTCCCCGCAGCTCTCGTTGCCCAGACGCAGGCCCCGAGCAATGAGCTCTCCGCCTACACCGATGCGGTGGCGCATGTGCAACCTGACGAACGCCTGATCCTGGTGGAGCACTTCGCGATGCACGCTTCGCGCGGACCGCTAAAGGTGGACGCGCTGGAGATCATCATCTGGCACTACCTGCACCAGGGACAGCTGGCTCACGCCATGAGCTGGGCCAACGATCTCGCGGCCACCGACCAGGACAACGGCATCGCGATCGCGCTGCTCGCCAACAACTCAAGGACGGCGCTCGAGCAGGGCAGCATGAAGCCGGAGCGGCTGCTCACGATGTCGAGTCACGGACTCGACATGTTGCCGCGGGTGCAGCGGCCGCTGGGTATGAATGGCGCTGACTTTGCCCTGCTCAAGCAGCAGGCGTACGTGATGCTGAGCAGCGCCGCCGGCGCCGCCGAGCTGCGCATGAAGGACTACGTCTCCGCTCGCCTCTATCTGCATAACAGCGTCGCGGTGCAACCGAACAACGCACACGACGCCTATAACCTGGCACTCGCGGATTTAAACGGCCCCGACCGCAATCCCAAGGAGGGGTACTGGTATTTGGCGCGCGCGGTCAACCTGTCGCGAGGAACGCCGCGAGGCATGGAAGTCGCGCGCGAGGCACGAGCGCGCTACGTGAAAGACGGCGGCAGCACCAATGACTGGAACCAGTTTCTGGCAGCCGCAGCGCCCTCAGGCGCAACCGCCGCTAATGCGACGATGATGGCGTCGGCGACGCTGCCGCCGGTCCCGCATCCGCGCAATGCCAGCCCACCTCCGCCGGTGAAGACGGCCGCTGCACGGCCGCCCACAGCTTCCAAACCCGCAGTTGCCAAGCTGCCCGCCCCGCAGCCGGCGCCGTCTCAGCCGGCGCCATCGGTGTGGGCCGACAATACGAACCTGCCGCCGGTCGTGCGCAAGCGCCGCGTGCTCTCGACGACGGGACCGATGTCGCTGGGCATTCTGGTGGAGACTTCGCTTGCGACCAAAGAAAATCGTTCGGCCGTAGTCAACAGCCTGGTCGACATGCTGCGCCGCCTGAACGATCGCGACGAAGCTTTCATCCTGACCTATGACAACAATCTGGTCTTCGAGCAGGACCTGACCAGCGATCCGAAGCAGCTGGAAGATGCGATGGAGAGCATCAAGCCGCAGAAGGGCGCGGTTCTGGACGACGCCGTCGCCTTCGCCGCCGGACACTTGGCGCGCATTGCCAAGTATCCCAATCGCGTGCTGCTGGTGATCTCCGACGGGCGCAACGTCGACAGCCACGATTCGCCGCTGCAGACTTCGGCGGAGATCAATTCTGCCGGCGTGCGCATCTACTGCATCGGCCTGAATGTCGGCGACGCCGTCGGACAATCGCGGCTGCGCGAGCTGGCTGCCAGCACCGGCGGACAGTCCGACTTCATCAGCACGCCCGGCCAGTTCCGCCAGGCGACAGAGAACATCGCGCAGAACTTCGGCATCGATTTCCGGTTCTGAAGCTGCGCCGTGAAGATCACGAGAGCTTCGCCCATGCGAAAGGCCGCACCTCATGCGCTTTGCTGCGATGTCTGCCGCTCCGATTGGCCGCCTCTCGGACGCTTTCTGCGGGCCGACCTGCGCTCGTGACGCGCGGCCGTCCTTTCCAGCAGGCGCAGGTTGCGCCGTGCCGTGCAGCGGCGAAGCGATGGTCTGACCTCCAAGTTCCATAGCCCAAGGAACTGCAATGCGCCACCGTACCGTAGTGATTGCCGCTGCTGTCCACTGATCTCGACTCATCTCCTTGAGTCCGCTGAAAACTTCCACAAAGCCCGAGATTGTAGCGTCGATATTTACAAAAACCCTACCAAACTTTGACATTTGTTTTCTGCGCCAGACTCTACAGTGATTCTGGATTCCGGGCCCCGCTTCCGACTGTCGCTCCTGCATGCGCGGGAATCACTCAGGAAAAGACGGTTATCCCATGGTACGGCTACTTCGAAGCTCTAAGACTTCTCGCAATGCATATCCCATTGTTTTTATCGGTTCCCCGTAATCGTATTCCCGGGCCCCACGCGAAAGTCAGAGAAAGAGAGAGGAGACGACGTATGCCAATGCGGAGTTCAGGTTGTGCCATGAGAAACATGCTCGCAACTACGCTGACGGTGGCCTGGCTGAGCACAGGCGTGATCGCGGCAAGCGACAATCCAAACCAAATTGCGATACTGCACTGGTATGCCGCCAATCAAAGTGCGGCATTCGCAGTTGGACATGTCCCCACGCAGCCAGTGTTCGACGGATCGAGTATCTGGGTCGTGGAAAGTACGGATAACGATGTGAGAAAGTTGCGGGCGAGCGACGGAGCTTTACTGGGAACGTTCCCCGTCGGACTGCATCCGCTCAAAGCGGCCTTTGACGGCGCCAACATTTGGGTTACGAACACCGGGGACAATACCGTAACTAAACTGCGGGCGAGCGATGGAGTCGTTCAAGGAACGTTTACTGTGGGGAATCAACCGTTGGGGATTGCTTTCGACGGATCGAATATATGGGTTGCCGACGGGCAGGACAATAATGTCAAGAAACTACGAGTAAGCGATGGCACTATAGTCGGGACTTTTCCTGTCGGTACGTTGCCAGATGGTGTAGCGTTTGATGGCTCGAGCATCTGGGTTGCGAACCACAATTCGGCGAATGTAACGAAATTGCGCGCCAGCGATGGATTCCGGCTAGGAACCTTCCCTGTCGGCGTGCAGCCTGGCGAATTTGCTTTTGACGGAACCAACATGTGGGTGAGTAACTTTGGCAGTAACACGGTAATGGAACTTAGCCTTTCGGGTGGGGTCCTCGGAACATTCACCGTGGGAAGCGGCCCGGTAGGTGTAGCCTTCGATGGAACGAACATTTGGGTTGCGAATGAGATGAGCAACTCGGTCACGGAGCTGCTGGACAGTACTGGAGCACTGTTGGGGACTTTCAATGCGGGATCAGCTCCCGAGGGCGTCGCTTTCGATGGAGCCAACATCTGGGTGGCGAATACCAGCAGCAACACAGTGTCGAAGCTGTAACTCCGGCATCCTGGCTTCCTTGGGGTGCAGTTTTCGCGCTTCGCTGGCTCGCTAAAACGGCCCCAGAGGCCGGCGGCAGCCGGCTATGTCTCCACGCAC